>VGKB01000010.1 GCA_016867255.1 Candidatus Moraniibacteriota bacterium | reverse complement strand
TCTTCAAGCCCGAAACGAATGCTCAAAATCTTCCTTTCCCGAGGGGTTAGATCGCTCAGCGCCCCCTTTAGTTGTTCCCGCAGTAACGTGTGGCTGGCAATCTGGGTAGGCATATTATTCTCTTCATCTGGGATAAAATCGCCCAGAACCGTCGTATCGTCATTATCGCTGTCACCTACATTAGTCTCCAAAGAAATAGTCTCCTGAGATATCTTTTGGATATGCAACGCCCGGTCCGTTTCAATGCCCATTTCCGCCGCAATTTCTTCGGGAAAGGGTTCCCTCCCCAATTCCTGAACCAAGCGGCGGCTGGCTTGAGTGTACTTATTAATCGTCTCCACCATATGCACCGGGATGCGGATGGTTCTGGATTGGTCAGCCAGCGCTCGGGTTATCGCCTGTCTAATCCACCAAGTCGCATAAGTTGAGAACTTATAGCCCTTGCGATAATCAAATTTTTCCACCGCCCGGAAAAGCCCCAGATTTCCTTCCTGGATTAAGTCAAGGAGACTCAAACTACTTGATCTTCCCACGTATTTCTTGGCAATACTCACCACCAAGCGCAGGTTCGCCTCCGTAAGTCTTTGCTTGGCGATTCTGTCTCCTTTCTCAATTCTCTTGGCAAGCGACACCTCTTCTTCAGAGGAGAGCAAACGCACCTTGCCAATCTCCCGCAAATACATCTGAATCGTGTCGCCGCCGGTCGCCTCTTCATTAGCGCTAGAACCGCCTCTCTTTGCCGTCTCTGCCTCCTTAACATTCTTCTCTTCCTCTAAATACTCGGCCTCTCCTTCAACTATTTCCACCCCCGCTTTAGCCAGATCTTTATATATTTTTTCCATCAGCTCAATCTGTTCCTCTGTTTCCGGCACAACCTCTAATATTTCCGCTTCGGTAACGAACCCTCTTTGGCGACCTTCCTGCATCAAGCTCTCAATCTTATGTTTGGCAAAATCAACCCTTTTGGCCCGTCCGGGCTTTCGGAGCTTTTTTCTCCCCAGAATCTTTCCTGAAACTCCAGAAGGCCTCCGGTTTTTTTTCGGACGCGAAGCGGTTCCTTTTCTTATTTTCTTTGGCCGGACGGGGCTAATCTTTTTCTTCTTTGCCTTCCTTGCCTTTTTTGGTTTTTTTGTCCTCTGCTTGTTTGCCATAAATTTCCGTCTAAGACTTCTCTTAGTTAGTACTTATGCGTTAAGAAAAAACGGTTCAATGGAAAATTTTTAGGATTGTTTTTCTTTTTTTGATTTGCAGGAAATGCACAAAATTGATTGGGGGCGGATTTCCAACCTGCCGAAGGGAATTTCCTGCTGGCAGGATTCGCAAACTCCATATTTGCCCTGCTCAATCTTTCTGAGCGCTTTTTGAATTAACTTTAATTCGTCCTCAAAGTTATGCTCTAAAGAAATGTTTTGTTCGTATTCGGTCATTTCCTGAGCATTTTCATCTATTTGGTTGCCAATTTTGGGGAATTCCGTCTTATAGTTGCCTTTCGCCTTTGAATCCGCTTTGGCAAATTTCAGCAACTGGCCCTCAAGACTTTTCTTGGCTTTCTCTAATTTATTCCTAAGTTTTTTGACTTGTTTTTCAGACAACATATGAATAATTCAATTCTTATCTCTTAAATATGACAATGTAATCGTTAAAATATATGGATTTAAAGTCTTTTTCCTTCCAAAACAAAAAGTCATCCCCCTGCGGTTTCAATACTACATAATTTATTCCTTTTTGTCCAAAACAATCAGTTGCTGGATCGCTCGCGGGCAGATCAACTGTTTCTTTCGTGCAAATGTCAAGTTTACTGTCAACGCTCCCGTACTTGTAATCATAGGTTCGGGAGAGAAAATAATCATAGCCCCGCATAACGAAAAATTTTATCCAGCTGTCACCGGCTATTGAGCGGTGATCCTTTATTATCACGGCATCCCGCGGCGTATTTCCCGCCAGATACCCCGAAGCGTGGAAAAGGGCCACCGCATCCTCAAATTTATTCTTTCCGGAGTAAACCGCACGAAAATCGGAAGTGCCGTCCCAGAGAACTCCCGCCAAAACCAATCCGGCTACTGCTGCAAACATCTTCCTGCTTTTAATTCTGTTTGCCAACAGTCTAAACGCAAGATAAGCTCCTAAAGCAGAAAACGCTATCACCGGATAAATCTGATAATTTATTACCCGCCGGCTGGGAAGATCAATCTTTACCCACTGAGGAAAAAAGCTTAAAATTGACAGGGGTAAAAACCAACCAAAAAAGACCAAAAAATACATAAGAAAAAACAGGGAATTCCTTTTTTGATAACTTTCTCTCAACCGGCGCAAAAAAGCGCTTTGCCTCACAAAAGTAAACCTCTTGCTTGCGGCATACAGCAAATATAAGATTACATATCCAAGTCCAACCAGAGCAAAAACGGTTCTCGCAAGGCCAAACTTACCGGGTGCTTCGTCAAGCTGTATTCCTATGCGAGTATCCTTCACCGGCGTTCCGATTACCGTTTCAACCGCCTGTTCCTTGAGGTAATAGGGAAGATAGATAAACAGCGGAAATAAAACAATTATCGCCAAGGTAAATAAAAACCGGGGCGCCAAAAACAAGTTTTTGAGAATCAGGCCGATTTTTCTTAAATTCGCCTTGGCTTCTTTCCGTTTTAGGGCAAAGGGCAGCGCCAAAAAGAAAGCAAAAACCAAGATCAACATTATCAAAAGCAAAAAAGTGCTTAAATGATGAGTATAAAACAGCCCGGCAAAGATAACCAGAAAGAGGGAAAATAAAGGCGCGACCAATTTACGGGGGTGGGTCCTGACTTCGCTTTTTTTGCAATAATGGAAAAACCACCGAAAAAACATGAAAACAAGCAAAAATATTAGAGCGATAAATAAATTGCCAAAAGTATTGCCTACCACTCCGCCTTTTATGTATCTTGCCCCGGGCGGATCAACGGCAAAATAAATTCCGGAAAAAAACAAGGCCAAAAGAGCTATTTTCTGGTTGGAAGACAGCGCTAAAGAAATAAAATACAGGGCAACAACAGAAAGTAAGTTGTAAAAAGCCAATATCAGGAGCGCCAAGGCGGAAAGAATGGAAACTCCGCTTAACTTGCTAAGCACCGCAAAAACCAGATGTTCTCCCACAACCACTTCCGAAGTGTCGTATTCGGGCAGTCGTTCCTGCTGAAAAATCCACTCGGAAAAATACATATGATGGCCCAAATCAGTATCCTGAGGCACCACATCAGGCAAATAGAATACGGCTCTGATGGCAACGCTGGCAACCCAAATTGCGGCAAAAAACCAAAAAAACCTCCTGTTTAATAGTGTTTCTTGAGTCTCCTTTTTCTCCCGTCTGTTTTTTAAGCCGTCAATCGCAAACAGCCCGGCGTTTATCGCCAAAAAGGCAAGAAAAAGTTGCCAAAAACCTAAATCAACTTTCATTCTGTCAAGAAAAAGCACTGCCGCGTCAAGCAGAATAAGCCCAAGGGCTGGGGCAAAAATATAATAAAAATATCTCTGAATAATATTTCCCGTCTGTTTTGAATAAAAACTCGCCAATTCACCTAATTGCTCCGGCGGGAAAATCAACCGCGTCAAGAGATACCCGGGCAGAAGCACCGCGTAAGTGAAGAAAAGGACGAGTACGGAATAGTCCTTGAAATTAAGGATGTCTAACATATAAATAATTAGTTAGATTCTAGTTTTCTAAACTCTTCCAAGTATTTTTGCCCGATCACCGCCCAGTCAAAATTTTCCCTCGCGTACCGCCGGGCGTTTCTACCAAGTTTTATCCGATAATCCGGGCTGTCAATCAAACGCTTAATTATTTCCGCATATTTTTGCTTATCTTCCGCTGGCACATGCAAACCGCTTTGCTTATCCTTCACCGCGTCTTTTAGCCCTTGGATACTCGAAACAACGGGCACAAGTTCACAGCTTTCCGCCTCAATGGCGGTAATCCCGAAGCCCTCCCGGCTGCCGGGGACCATTATGTTGGGCATTACCAAGATATCCGCCGCGTTAAGCAAAAATTTCTTGATTTCTTCGCTAACCGCTCCCAACAAAAAAACCCTCTCCTGAAGCTTATTTTTAGCAATCGTTTTCTTTATCTTCTCATACTCCGAACCCATGCCCGCAATCAGAAAAATTGCCCGATCGGGAAGACTAGGCATAACATTTTTCACGAACCAGGGAACTCCTTTGTGGATCGCCAGTCTGCCCAAATACAGAATTAGGAACTTGTCTTTGAATTTTTCCTTCTTTGTGATAGTGGAAGGTAAAATTTCCTGCCAAGCTTCCTCAGTTCGCCTGTCTTTTCTTCCTATTTTTTTGTCAAAATACTGATCAATATGAGTTCCGTTTAGAATTACTTTTACCTTATGGGCCGCGACTCCGTATTCAACGCATTTTTTTCTTGTCTCATTGCTTACGGCAATTACTAGATCCATTCTTTTAATGAATACAATATTTGTGTAATAATAAAGCGGCAAATTTTCAACATAAGTCAAATCTAACCCGTGGATCGTTATGGTAAGTTTAATTCTCGGAAATAATAGTTTAAGGGCGTACCCAACTGGCGCTAAAACCCCGTCCGAAAGATGGACGATTTTCACGTCTTTGAAAAGCAGGATTAAAATAGCTTTGAAAAAAGCCCAAGGAATAAAAAAAGGAAGAGTTTTTTTGCCGTAAAGATTTTTTATTATTAAAGAAGGCGTGATGCTTGCTATTGTAGTGGTCAAATTATAGCTTAGCATTTCAAGTCCGCCGACTGTTGGCGGATAGGTGCGAGTTATAAATAATATTGGCCTTTCAAGTCTATTTTGTTTACTCATATGCAAAAATTATTCTTACCGAGGATTACCAAGATTACTAAACTGGCTTTTTTACTGTTTCTCGCCAGCGTTCCTTTCTGTCTTGCCTATCCCCTAAATTTTCTGGAAAAAAATAAAAGCTTTACTTCCTTCAGTCTTTACAATGTTTATTTGATAGATTTCACGGCCGCGTTTTTGATCCTGGTTTTCTTGGCGAACTTATTCTCTCACAAAAAATCAATTCTGGCATTTTGCAAGAACAAATTATGCTTTTTCTTCGCGCCGGCACTGGCATTCGCGCTCTTGGCTGTTTTTTCCTTTAGCTGGAGCGGATCGCCCCTATTGAGCTTCATCGACGGGATGCGAATTTTTCTGATAATCTCGGCCGTATTAATAACAATTTTCATTTCCAGCAAATCAAGACATTACCGAAGCATCTTCCGCAAAACCCTAATCGCCGCCGGGTCGGTTGAGAGTTTAATCGCTTTCGGGCAGTTTATCTTCGGACGCTCTTTAGGATTGTATTTGCTGGGGGAAAGCCATCTTGGCTCTGAAATATTGGGTTTGGCCCGGATAAATTTACTGGGGCACGATTTCTTGCGAGCGTACGGCACCTTTCCCCACCCCAACATGCTGGGCGGATTCTTACTGTTCACGCTAGTGATAACCTACGTTCACCGATCAATTGGGAACAGAAATATTCTGCTTGGGCTACAGATTCTCGGCCTGTTTTTAACATTTTCCCGCTCGGCGATACTGGGATTGACAATAATAATTTTATTCTTGTATTTGTCATCCCGAGTGAAGCCATGGGATCTCTCCCAGATTAAAAAAGAGATCCCCCCGCTACACTTTAATTCAGTCGGAATGACAATCCTTATTATTTTATTATTTTCACTTTTTATCATTCGCGCCCCCATTCAGAATATCTTTTCTGGTAGAAGCGAATCCGTCCAAATCCGCCTGGAATATGCCGGGGCGGCCTACCATCGCTTTCTTGACTCCCCGCTTCTCGGCCGGGGGTGGGGAAGCGGCCCGGTTGAACTTTTGGCTTTTTCCTCTTTCCCGTTTTACCCTTGGGAAATGCAGCCCGTGCATAATATTTATCTACTGGTACTGTCCGATTTGGGGATTATCGGGCTATTTTCGTTTCTGTATTTTATTTACCGCGTTTTAGCCGGCCCGAAAAACATCTGGAAATTCTTGCTAATAGCTTATCTATTTATCGGCTTTTTTGATCATTATTTCCTTACTCTCCCCCAGGGAATATTTATTTTTTTCGGGAGCGCTTTATTGGCTTGCCCTCCCAAAGAGAAGCTTGAGTTGGCAAAGGCCGCCGCTCTAAAAGCCAAGCAAAAAAAACAAAAAACGCCGCGACCGGAATAAACAAAAAATACTTTCCCCGAGTCTGGGTCAGCAATGCGCCTATGCCCAACAGTAACGAAAAAGCGCTGAAGGCAAGCGTTATTTTTGCCGGATTCCATTTTTGGTCTTCCAGTCTTTCGTGCAAGTGCCGCCTGTCCCCGCCAAAAACTGGTAATTTACCGGCCAAAATTCTCTCCATTGAAACAAAAATAAAATCAACTATTGGTATCCCCAGCACCAATGCGGTAGTCGCCACTTTTCCTCCCGAGTAAATTGAGATTACCGCGATTAAAAAGCCCAGTATCCATACGCCCGATGATCCTAAGTATACCTTTGCCGGGAAAAAGTTAAAAAACAAAAATCCCAGCAGGACTCCGGCAATAATTAAACAAAGCAGGGTAGTACTTGGCTGGTTTACCACCGGAGTCAGTCCCAACACAGCCAATACTAGTAGGGTTACAAAGCTTACGCTGCCCGAAAGTCCGTCCACGCCATCCAGCCAATTAAGCGCTTCAATTACTAAAATAATCCAAAAATAGGCCATTATTGCCGCGATAAAAGGGGGAAAGAACAAAACCACTCCTTCGGACCCTGCACCATCATGGTACGGGATGGGTAGACGGATGTGCTCTATCGTATCGCCCGCTAAAACCGCGATAATAGCCGCTCCACTTTGGAAAAGCAGCTGTTTCTGCCAACTGATTTTCTCCCAATCATCCCAAATCCCGCCAACTAGCAAAATAATAATACCCAAAATAAGACTCCAATAGTCTTTGGGCAGTAAAAAGCCGCTAAAAATATTTTGGAATAATGTAATACAAATTATTACAGCTACGCCCAATATAATCCCGCCCCAGCGTTTGGATTTCAAATTAATGTTCTGCGAAACGCCGCCGTTTCGTAAAATAAAATAGAAAAGACCTGCGGAAACTGCCAACGGCAACAGAAAACCGGTCAAATTTTTTATTTCCAGATTTTCCATAACATATCATTCAACCATACCCATCTCTTTCAATCTTGGCAACTTGGCAGTAAACTCTCCTCAATAGCAATCCCAAGGAAAGAAAACTCCGCCACGATTCGGCAATATCGGGTTTTTATTTTTATATTTGTCTGAAAATTTCACATTCGTGTAAAAATCGGACAACATAAGCAGATTATCGCTTTAGTACTGTAATGTTTACGACGCGCTTATTATTTTCTAGTTTTATTCCGGCTGCTATAATTTTTTTATCCGGTGTTTTAATAACATCCCTATCCGAAATACATTCGGGCCATTCAAGGACAGTAATAGCGTTGGAGTCGGCAAGGATTTCCTCCCAGCCAAGATTTCTAAGTTCAGTATATTTTTTAAGCCGGTAGCAGTCAAAATGATAGAATTTCCCTTTCCTTTTGCTTTTGGGAAGAACACAATCGTAAACGCGAAAAATGTTAAAAGTGGGACTGGGAACTTTTGATCTTATTCCGAGTGATTTGGCAATTCCCCTTACCAAAACAGTCTTTCCGGCGCCCAAAATGCCGGAGAGAAAAATTATCTCACCGCCTCGCAGTGATTTTCCAATCTCACAACCGATTTCTTGGGTTCTAGAAGCAGAAGGCGACAAAAATTTATCATTTCGCATTTTACATTTTTCATTAATTCAACATTTGCCATTTATAATGAACAGCTCTACTGCACCAGCAAATTTTTCACCGTCTTCACTCCCACGACCATTTGTTTTGGATCATCTTTTTTGACCGCCAGTGCATTCAGATGTCGGTCAATCTCAAACTGGATTGGCTTCCAGTTGGTTCCTTCGTCCCGGCTTAAATAAAGAGTCATCCCCGCTCCCAATATCCAAAGACTGTCGCCCGCGGAGGGGATAATTTGAAATAACCGGGGTGGAAATTCAGTCGGATTATTCAAAGTAATAATCTTTTGCCAGACCTTTCCCCCGTCAACGCTGCGGTAAAATCCCTTTTCGGTCGCCAAAAACAAACTTTCCTCAATTTTATCCAGCAGATAATATTCGCTGCCCATTTCACTGCTGTAAGTCCCCCCCAAATCAAGTAAATCAAAGCTGAAACCGCCATCGCCTGAATGCCAAACGCCTTTTTCACTTAAAGCCCAGATACTGTCTTTCTTTACCGGATCAAAGAGAATATTTTTTACTTCCTCTTGAAAGGGAAATGTCGGCTGCCAAGTGATCCCTTGATCAGCGCTTCGGATAAGCAGTCCTTCGGAGTTAACCGCCAAGAGGGAAGCGGCGTAAAAAGGATCTATCCTCACCTGGCTGATAAAGGTATTTTTTCCGGTTTCAGTGTAAATTTCCTTCCAATCAGCTCCTCCGTTCTCCGACATCACAATTTTCCCTCTGTCGTTAAGCAAGATTGAAGCCAAGAAAAATCCTTTTTGCTTTGGATCGGCCGTTATGTTGAAAACCGTATTCGTCTCGGGAATAATTCTTTTCCAGCTTTCCCCGAATTGATTGCTGACGTATAGGCCTCCATCCTCTACTATCGCGAATAAAACATCGGCATTATTGGGATCCGCTATAATTTGGTCAATATTCGCTTTAGCTAAATTTTCTTTCTGGCTCTCCTCTATGGTAACAATCTGCTGCCAATTTTCGCCCCCGTCGGCGGTTTTATAAAAACCGCCGTCTTTTTTAACCGTCTGACAGCTCGGTCCCGAAAGAGGCAAAGCTAAAATTAACGGCAAAATCAGCCAATGATTTTTGTTTTTCACAATAGAGAATAATGGTTTAAGAAACATAATACCATAAATATTGGTCCCTCGCCTGCATGCTGTAATTCCTGTAGGAACTGCCTGCCTGCCGGCTCGCCTCGCTAGAGCTCTGGCGAGGCGAGCCGGCAGAACCCACAACCTTCTGGTCCAGTCCCGCTCCTCTTGTACCCTCGTCAGGATTCGAACCCGAAATTCTTGGTCCGAAGCCAAGTGTGATATCCATTTCACCACGAGGGCACGAGAGGAATGGGGCTACAGCCATCTGTATAGGCAAGCACGTGGGCGATCGAGGATTTGAACCTCGGACCTCGTCATTATCAGTGACGCGCTCTAACCAACTGAGCTAATCGCCCTCGCTCTTTTTTTTATTTTTTATCCTGTTTTGCTTGCGCTTCCTTCTGATTTTCTTTCTTATTATCAATCGCTTCCTTATTTTTCCGTTCCCCTTTCTCCGGCCCTTTTTCTTTTTCGCTTTTCTTTTTAATGACTTTTTTTTCTTTTCCGGCGATCTTAATTTCTTCCGGGGAAACTTCCTTTTCCACTCCGATCATTATTTCCTCTTTTTTTATCTCCTCTTTGAATTTCCCTTTTTTGTTTTTCCCCCGCCGGAGATAATAGAGTTTTGCTTGATGGACCTTCTGCCTTTTAGCAATGTCAATCTTTTTTATATTCGGCGAGAACAGTGGAAAAATCAATTCCACTGCTACCCCAAAAGATATTTTTCTTAACGTAATAGTGGCTCCCGGTTGAAAACCGTGTTTATGCGCAATAATACTGCCTTCAATCGTTTGAATTCTCTCCTTGCCGCCCTCTCTAACGCGAACTTGCAATTTAATCACGTCCCCCACCCGAAAATGGGGATATTTTTTGGGTTTCAACCTCAATTTAACATTTTCAAATACTTCATTCATGGATGTAAATTAACCTACAATATAATCTTATTAAGCTAATTATATCAAAAAAGCAATTTTTTGTCTTATTAAAAATCTGATTTAGAATGTTAAACTACCATCCAAGATTTTTGATTTTTATTAAATGTCTCTCTATAATATTGTCTTTCCTTTCTTTATCCTCCTTGCCATCGGGATAATCATTTATGTCTTAACTCGCCATTTGCCCGAGATCGCCAAAAAAGAAACTGCCCCAGTTAAGGAAGAGAAAAAAAGATGGTGGCAGGTTTTTTGGGGCAAAGGAGAAAACCTTTTGCGCCTAATCCGAGTGTTAATTTTGAAAATTGACAATAAGCTGAACGACTCCATTAAAAAAATCCGCGGGAAGAAAGAACTTATTGGAAAAAGCCTGCGCGAATATCGAAAACAGGACAAAAAAGGTGAAACTTCCGCTTTTGAGTTAGGTCAAGATGATAACCACCCCGATGGCAGTTTCGTGCCAAAGATAAAACCCAGCGAGAAAGGCATTCCTTCCATTAGCCCGAACAATGTCAAAAACCAAGCCGGACCCAAAAAGCCCATAAAAATAAAACACGAAAAAGTAAGAAATCTTTTCCAAAAAATTACCTACCCAAAAAGAAACAAGGCGGTTGAAGAGATTATTAAAAAGACTTTCACCCCGACTGAAATTAAAGTAGAAACCCAGCAATACTGGAAGAAAAAAGAAGATATGCTGATCCAGAGCATCGTGCGAGAACCAAAAAATATTAACTTGTACATTCAGTTGGGGCGTTTATATTCCAATCAACATAATTGGAATGACGCCCGCAATGCCTTTCTTGAGGTCCTCAAGCTGGACAAAACAAATATTAAGGCGAAAGAAGAACTTAAACGCATAGAGAAATACATTAATAGCTAAAAATATGTCGGGTACTTTCTATCGTACTTACCGCCCTCAATTATTTAGTGAGCTGGTAGGCCAAGAGCTGATCCGTTTAACGCTTCAGCAATCAATCAAGGAAGGTCGGCCGGCCCAAGCCTATCTATTTACCGGACCCCGCGGTACCGGAAAGACAACTACCGCCAGAATCTTAGCCAAAGCCGCCAATTGCCTAGACTTGACCAAAAAAAAGAAGGAGGGCGAGCCCTGCGATAAATGCTCTAACTGTTTGGTCTTAAACGAAAACAAAACTCTGGATCTCATTGAGATTGATGCCGCTTCCTACACCGGAGTAGACAACATCCGCCAGCTGACCGAGAACATCAATCTGGCTCCCTCCCAACTTAAGTATAAAATCTTTATCATTGATGAAGTGCATATGCTAAGTAAGGGAGCTTTTAACGCCCTGCTAAAAACTCTGGAGGAGCCGCCCGATCACACCATCTTTGTTTTGGCCACTACCGAGGAGCATAAAGTCCCGGCCACCGTGGCCTCCCGCTGCCAAAGATATTCTTTCCGCCTATTAACCCTGCCGGAAATCGTCAAAAAGCTGAAAAAAATTGCCAGACTTGAAAGTTTGGCAGTTGGCGAGGACAGTCTGGAGCTTATTGCTGAAGCTGCCCGCGGCGGCATGCGCGACGCGGAGAGTCTTCTGGCGCAAGTCGCTACGCTTACGGGGAAAAGAATAAAAGTTTCCGAAACAATTGGCATTCTGGGAATTTCTCAAAAAGAAGACGAGTTGAAGATACTCCAAAATGTTTTTCTCTTAGACGCTAGCTTAGTTTTTGACCAAATTGAGAAGGCCAAGGCGGCGGGAGTGGATTTTCCTCTCTTTACTCATAACCTGCTTGAAAATCTTCGGAAAATCTTGTTTCTTAAAGTCAACCCGCGGGGGGAAAAACTACTGGAGAAAGAAATCAGCGAAAGACAAATTGAAAGTCTGAAAAAAATTTCTGGGAGAACAAATCCGGGGAACATAATTGACTTGGCATCAAAAATAATTCAATCCCAACCGCTAATCAAGAACAGCTCCCTCCCTCATTTGGCTCTGGAATTAGCTTTGGTTGAGTGGATTATAAAAAGAGCGTCAACGGAAGATACTGAATTTCTCCCTCCAAATTTAAAGCAGAAATCCGTGATTGGCTCTAAAACAACAATGCCAACGCTAAAAGAAAAGCCCAAAAATGGTCCCACAAAAGGAGCTAACCCAAAAAAGAAGGTTCCCGGCAGCAATTCAGAAAAGGCACGTCCTGCCCGCTTTGCCAAAGCGAACGCTCCGGCCGCAAAATTATCCCGCCCCCGGGAGCAAGCTGGCGGCCTTTTGCAAAGCCAGACAAAATCTCTAAAAGAAGAAAAAGAAAAAAAGATCATTAATATTGATCTCAAAACCATTCTTGGCGCTTGGACCAAGATACTGCAAAACGTAAAAGACATCCAGCCAGCTTTGTTTTCCCTGCTCAAGGTCTCAAGCCCGGTAAGGGTGGAAGATGAAACCTTGATAATCTCTACCCCCTTCAAATTTCACAAGGACAGAATTAATGATGGCCGCAACCGGCAAATTTTTTGCACCGAACTGGAAAAAGTTGTGGGATTAAAAAAAATTTGCGTTGTGGAAGACAGCAAACTCTCCCTAAATGCCGTAAAGGAGGATGATTTAATCAGCCAAGTGAAAAACCTGCTGTAATGGTTGACAAAATGTTATTTTAAGGTAATTTTATTAGTTCCGCCTCAAAAGCCGGGCTTAAATTCAAATGTTTTGGATTTAAGCGCTGCTTTTTAGCAAGCTCTTTACACAAGACGGAGGGAAAGAGAGATGAGTAAACAACCAATAGTTTGTCACCCAAACATTTGTCGCCCAAACAATGGAAAGGGGCAATTTTTGGTAGACATCTCGGGGATTTCCGTAAGACTAAATCCGGAAGTTTTTAGAAGAATGCTGGCGGGAATTCCCGTACAGGAATGTCCCATACTGGGATGCAATTCAATAAAGTCACCGACATATCCCGTCTGTCAAAATTGCCACACCCATACTGACGGAGAAGCGTCAACCGCAGTTAACCTAAAGATGGTTGATTTGGGCGGCCAACCCCTTAGGGAGCCATTCAGAGGCAAACCACCGGATCCGGATAATGTGGTCACCGCTGAAGAAAGAATTTTTAGTTTTGTCTACGGTTCAATTAAGTACCACCAATTCACCCCTGATTCCGAAGAACTGATTGAGTATGTCTTTGAGTTTAATTATAGAGTGGTCCCTAAAGATTCAATAAAGACAATTATTGGTGAGGCGGAAGAAAAACTCAAAAAAACTGGATGGGTGCCGTTGCCAGTCTGGCAGCACGCCTTTGACGCTTTTAAGAAGCTATTTGAAGGGGATAACCCCCCCAATGACAGTCAGCTTCGGCAGACGTCCCGGCTTTGGCTGCCCCCCACAGTTTGTCCCCATCCGGAGTTAACTATGGAAAAATTGATTCGGGCAGTCCGGAACAATCTCGGACTGCAATAATGGTAACGAAAAAATGGCGAGTTTCCCCTCGCCTTTTTTATTTTCTTAAAATATTTTACAATAAATGGTAGGTTAAATTTATTTTCTTATCCTTTTTTCTTGCTTAATTCTTAATTTCCTCTCATGGAAACTCTAAAAACAATAATACTTTTGGGACTGCTTTCGGTTCTATTAATGTCAATCGGCCGTTACGCCGGCGGCGTTTCGGGCATGTGGCTGATGTTTGGAATTTCACTAATAATGAACCTGGGAGCATATTTCTATTCGGACAAAATCGCGCTTTACTCCGCCGGCGCAAAGCCACTGCCCCCAAGATATTCCTTTATTAAAGAAACTGTAAAAAAACTAGCTAAAAAAGCTGAATTGCCGATGCCGAAAGTCTATTTAAGCCCTGGGATTCAGCCCAACGCTTTCGCCACCGGACGCAACCCCCGTCACTCCGCTATCGTAGTAACCGAGGGTCTGGTAAAATTTCTAGAGAAAGATGAAATAAAAGGGGTCTTAGCCCACGAACTTTCCCACATTCGCAACCGGGACATACTAATCGCTACCGTGGCCGCGGTAATTGCTTCCGCCATAATGGCAATCGGCGGCGCCGTTCGCTGGGGAACTTTTTTCGCCTCTTCGGAAGATAACGACCGTAATCCTCTCGCGGAAATCGCAATTGCCGTCGTTGCTCCAATTGCCGCCATTATTATTCAACTGGCCATTTCCCGCTCACGGGAATTTGAGGCTGACCGCTCCGGCGCAAAACTGGCCGGCAAGGGAAGCGGCCTGGCCAGCGCTCTCCAAAAAATAGAAGAAATAAGCCGGCGAGTCCCCGCGCCGGAAGTTAATCCCGCTTTTGCCAACCTGTATATTTCCAGTCCCTTTTTCTCGGGCGAAGCACTCGGTTTTGTCGCAAGACTATTTTCTACCCATCCTCCGGTGGCGGAAAGAGTGGCACGGCTGCGAGAAATAGAGCAATAGATGGTTGCAAAACTCAACTTTTTTAATTTTTTTGCCTCTAGCTCGCATTGCAGTTAATGCCTCTCAGGCGATCTGCCCGCCGAAGCCTCGGCGCAGGCGGGCGTCCCAAAAAAAATTAAAATGGGGAGTTTTGTAACCATCAGTAAATACTTCCCAAAAAAATAAAATCCTCGCGGTATGACAAACTGGTAAAGTAGTTGTCAGTAACCGCGAGGACTTCAAAAACTATATTCCACGGGCTAACTTATCCCGAATTTCTCTTTGGATCCGCCCTTTTCTTCCCAAAACAACAGCGTGGTTTTCGTTAGCCCTTCTCTTCAAGGAAGTGAGATTGCGGAGCGTAAGCTTCAGGCCCTCTAGAAGGTCGGATTCCTTAACCACGCTAACTTCAAAATTCCTGGCGTGGTGAATCTTCTCTTGAATCTCTCTCATCTCCTCACCTAAGCAATCGCAACACCTTCTGCATTGCTGTTCGTACTCCTTGGCCCGATGGAAGTCCATTCTGTTGACAAAATCAAGAGCATACCCTTCATGGGCGTTAGGGTTGCCATTAAAGCACCGGCCCAGATTGCAGATGTTCTCCGGTTTTTTGGGTTTCCGGGCGTCGCTTATTCTGCGAATCGCCAACTCCACGCCTTCTTTGGAATCCAACTTCAGCATCCCATTCCCCCTTTTTTGAATTGAGATTTTTTCAAAGCTATAACAGTTTGCTGATTTGGGATGTCGCCACACCAAACCAAAAAGCTATCATAGGTTCAACCCTCCTTTAATTAATTTAAAAGAACAACGCCGGCGGCGTTCTAAGAAAGAAATTTAATACCCGAAATCAAAAGTGTCAAATTTGACAATCCAGAATATCCTAACTAATCTTAGATTTGCTAATTAAGGTATGGTGTGATACAGTGTTGACGCAGCCAAAAAACGTATCATACCGATACATCCGGCATCAAGGTGCGGGACAAGTTTTTAAGCAAAAGCCCTTTAACAAACAAGGAAATGGTTTTGGTTTTTTATGGTTGTCCATTGATCCCGTCGAATGACGGGACAAATTTTCCTTTGAATCTACATTTGAATTTTATATCCATCCCGCTCATTTTAATGGGCGGGGCCAGTATACGGATAATTATTATTGAGAGTTTGATCCTAGCTCAGGATGAACGCTGGCGGCGTGGATAAGGCATGCAAGTCAAACCCTGCCCCATTTTTGGGTACAATTAATCAATTCGGAAAGTCTGAAGACGAAGTCGCTTTCGCTCTCGCGCTTTCTGAAAAGTAAGATTCTACTTAAAAATGGAGCGGGGTGGCAAACGGGTTAGTAATACGTCAGAATGTGCCCCGAGGTCTGGTATAACCCCGCGAAAGCGGGGATAATCCCAGATAATTTTCATCCGTCTAGCGGCGGTTGAACAAAGGTTTTTCGCCTTGGGATCAGCTGACGGCCTATCAGCTTGTTGGTGAGGTAAAAGCTCACCAAGGCAATGACGGGTAGGGGGTCCGAGAGGATGTTCCCCAACATTGGCACTGAGACACGGGCCAGACACCTACGGGTGGCAGCAGCCGAGAATCTTCCACAATGGGGGAAACCCTGATGGAGCGACGCCGCGTGCAGGAAGAAGGCCTTTGGGTTGTAAACTGCTTTTTTAGAGGAACAATCTTCGGATGAGCGTACTCTAGGAATAAGAGGTTGCTAACTCTGTGCCAGCAGCCGCGGTAATACAGAGACCTCAAGCGTTATCCGGATTCATTGGGCGTAGAGGATCCGTAGGATGTTTAGTATGACAAATGTAAAATCTATCGGCTTAACCGATAATCGCCACTTGTAACTGCTAAACTAGAGCACGTCAGAGGTCATTGGAACTCACGGTGTAGGGGTAATATCCGTTGATATCGTGGGGAACACCAAAGGCGAAGGCATTTGACTAGGGCGTTGCTGACTCTGAGGGATGAAAGCTAGGGTAGCGAATGGGATTAGATACCCCAGTAGTCCTAGCTGTAAACGATGAGTGTTAGATATTGGGAGATTCGACCCTCCCAGTGTCGCAGCTAACGCGTTAAACACTCCGCCTGGGAAGTACGGCCGCAAGGCTAAAACTCAAAGGAATAGACGGGGATCCGCACAAGCGGTGGAGCGTCTGGTTTAATTCGACAGTAAGCGAGGAACCTCACCAAGACTTGACATCCTCTGACAACCCTGGAAACAGGGCTTTCCCGTCATTCGACGGGACAGAGTGACAGGTGCTGCATGGTTGTCGTCAGCTCGTGCTGTGAAGTGTTCCGTTCAGTCGGGTAACGAGCGCAACCCTCGCCGTGTGTTGAATTTCTCACACGGGACTGCTCGCGCAAGCGAGAGGAAGGCGGGGATGACGTCAAATCAGCATGGCCCTTATGTCTTGGGCTACACAGGCGCTACAATGGCTACTACAAAGGGTTGCCAACTCGCGAGAGGGAGCCAATCCCGAAAAAAGTAGTCTCAGTTCGGATTGAAGGCTGCAATTTGCCTTCATGAAGCCGGAATCGCTAGTAATCGTGGATCAGCCATGCCACGGTGAATATGTTCCCGGATCTTGTACTCACCGCCCGTCACACCAAGGGAGTTGGAAGTACCTGAAGGACTCGCTTTAGGCGAGTACTGCGGTAAATCCAGCGACAGGGGTGAAGTCGTAACAAGGCACCCGTAGCGGAAGCTGTGGGTGAATCACCTCCTTTCTATGGAGTTTAAATTTTTGGCATGCTTTATGCGCGCCAACATTAGGTCGGTCAAGGGAAACGGACAACCATAAAAAGCCAAAAAAAACCATAAGTTTTATAAGCCCTATATGAACTATAAGAAGAAATTTAGAATAAACGAGGGTTACGAATTAGCTGGTTGGATCACGATTGTATTTTTATTGGTAGTGGGAATTTTCTTGTTCATATAATTATCAATTCAGACTTCTGGCGATTAAAGCGGCGGGGTTCCACCTGATCCCATCTCGAACTCAGCAGTTAAACCTGCCAGCGCCAATGGTAGTGCTTCCACGAAGGAGCGTGAGAGTAGGCCATCGCCAGAACTTTGGATTGAAAAAAAAATGATCAATATTCCTCAAAATTGTCTTGAATGCGGTCAAGCATACCTAAAGAAAGACGCTACACTTGTCCTGGAAGGAAAAGATAACTTTATTTTCCACTTGACTTGCAATAAATGTCAATTGTCAACGCTAATGAAAATTACTGTAGGGTCAAAAGGAATACTGTCGGTAGTGAAAATGACTGACGCTGACAAAAAAGACATTAACAAGCTTAAGGATAACAAGGCGATCAGCGCGAACGATGTGATCCAAACGTATATGTCTCTAAAAAAACACCGGGTAATGAACAAAGAGATCAGGAATGACAAGCCAACGAAAAATGTGAGATGCTAAATGATAAATATAAAGAATGATCAGCGCCGAAAGCAGCATTTTATTGGAAGTGGAAAAAAGGGAAGAGGGAAAGATTCGAGCGCGGGAGGCGTTGCGGAAAGGTTTAATTTTGGGAATTTTATACGGCAAAAATATCAAGAAGAATATCCCACTTATCTTTCCCAAGCTGCAATTTGTAAAAGTACTTAATGAAACCGGGGAAGGCACCTTGATAAAGATCAGGGTCGGCAAAGAAAAAAATCCTCAAGACGCAATCATTCAAGATATCCAGCACCACAATTATTCAGGCGAGGTTATACACGTTGATTTCATGGCCGTAAGTTTGGAAGAAGAAGTGGAAGTAGAAGTGCCTTTAGAATTCATTGGGGTTTCTCCGGCAGTAAAAGACTTGGGCGGAATTTTCGTCCAGAATGTGGAAAATATTGAAATAAAATGTAAAGCCAAAGACATTCCCAAGTCAATTCCGGTTGACATTTCGGTTCTAGCTACTTTTGATGATATGATCCATCTTAAAGACATCAGCTTGCCTCCCAGCGTTGAACTGTTGGATAATCCAGACAATGTAATTGCCATGGTGGACGAGCCCAGAAGTGAACAGGAAATGGAGGAGTTGGAACAGGAAGCCGCGCCGGATGTAAGCGAAGTGGAAGGAGTGAAAAAAGAGGGCGAAGAGGCAGTTGAAGAGGGCACCAGTGAAGAAAACAAGGAAGAGGAGCCAGAAAAGGAAGCGACTGAAACTAAGGAAGAAGGTGTCAAAGAATAGTTTTGTTAAATCCTAAATTGAAAATTCTAAGATCCAATTATAACATACGCACTGAAATGCCTACCATTAACCAGATAGTTCGAAAATCCAGAAAGATCGTCCGCTCCAAATCAAAGTCTCCCGCACTCCAGAAGGGGTTTAATTTATTAAAAAACAAACCGTTCTATTATGATCGGGGCTGCTCCTTTAGGCGCGGCGTTTGCATCAAGGTCGGTACTATGACTCCCAAAAAACCCAATTCGGCTCTGCGAAAAATCGCCCGAGTCCGGCTTACTAATGGGATGGAGGTTACGGCTTACATCCCGGGAATTGGACATAATCTACAGGAGCATTCCATTGTTATGATTAGAGGGGGAAGAGTGAAAGACTTGCCGGGAGTTCGTTACCATATCGTAAGAGGCGTTTTAGACACGACCGGCACCGACAACCGGAAACGGGGCAGAAGCAAATACGGGTCTAAGAGACCGAAGAAGAGTGAGTAGTAAAAAATGGAAAAATGTAGATTTCTTTTCCATTTTCCCTTATCCATTATCCATTCCTTATGAGTGAGCGCGAATACAATCCTGATCCCAAATACGGCAGCATATTAGTCAGCCGGCTGCTAAATCAAACCTTTAAGCGCGGCAAAAAATCAACCGGATCTCATGTTCTCTACCGGTGTTTTGAAATTATTAAAGAGCAGACCAAAAAAGATCCTTTAGAAATACTGGATGAAGCGGTGAAAAACGTTTCTCCGCTGCTGGAAGTAAAAGCGAAAAGGATTGGCGGCGCCACCTACCAAGTGCCCATTCCGGTAATGGGCGCCCGGCGCACCACGCTGGCTATCCGCTGGATTTTAGCGGCTACCCGCGCTCGCAAAGGGAAACCAATGGCGGAGAAACTGGCTACCGAGCTTGTTGAGGCGGCCGAAAAACGCGGCGCCGCCATCAAGAAAAAAGAGGATATTCAAAAAATGGCCGAGGCCAATCGCGCCTTCGCCCACTTCGCGTAAACAAATAGGCACAAGGAGGAAAAATCATGCCAAATAATAGTTTTCGCGAACCTGAGATTATCTGCGATTGCAGTAAATGTCAAGAACAAGTACCCATACCGCCCGGGACTCCCCAAACAACGCCTGATCCCAGGGGAATATATTTTGTCAAATGTCCCAAGGGTTGTGGCACTACCTTGACGGTAATTCCGAGGCAGACTTGATTGAAAAAGCGCGGGGATTCGTCCTCGCGCTATGTCTATCTCACACTATTTCTTACATACCTATATGTCCGCTATGATTTCATCCCCATTATAATACGGCTGGGTAGGCCCTCCAACCTTAGCGGAATTCTGACTCGTACCGTCAGACACTCTTGATCTCAATCACATCTCCAAAAAGAGTGTACCAAAAATTCTCTCCGGTACCCTCAAGATCTTCCAGATCCTCTTCCGCAATACCGTTGATTTCACCCCACTTTAATTCAGCGCCCTTTTCTATCACTCCAATCACAATTTTCGTCATTTCATCATTTGTCAGATTTCTGCCCGCATGCTCGCTAATCTTTTGGAATATGACTCTAAGATACTCTTCCGCCTGGCCGGACAAATCAAGAAATATTCTCATAATTCCCCTCCTTGCCGCAAGGCTCTACTTGAGTTTTTGGTTAAAGAACTCTCGCAATCCGCTAATTTTTACCCGCTTCTGTTTCATAGAGTCGCGGTCGCGGACGGTGACGGCCTTGTCTTTGAGCGAATCAAAATCCACCGTAACACAGTACGGCGTTCCAATCTCATCTTGATAACGATAGCGCTTGCCGATGTTGCCGCGGTCGTCCCAAAAACAAAGATATTCATTTTTTAAGATATCGTAGACCTCTCGAGCTTTTTTAACTAAATTCTTTTTATTAGCAAGTAACGGGAAAACGGCAATTTTATACGGCGCGACGGCCGGTTTGAACTTTAGAACTATCCGAGTATCGCCGCCCCTGATTTTTTCCTCGGTGTAGCTTTCAACCAAAAGCGCCAACACGGTGCGATCAACGCCAAACGTCGGCTCTATCACGTGGGGAATATATTTTGCGTGCCTCACATCATCAAAATACTCCAGATTTTGGCCGGAGAATTTCTGGTGGCAGGCCAAATCATAATTTGTTCGGTAAGCGATCGCCCAAAGCTCGTCCAGCCCCCAAGGATATTTATATTCAAAGTCTATCGTTCTCTTTGAATAGAAAGCCCGGTCTTTAGCGGGAATTTCGTGATTATAAAAACCTTTTTTACTCAGGCCCAGCTTGCCCGCATATTGATAAATGGCCTTGATCCAGCTTTCAAACATCTTTTTCCAGTTAGCGTCCGGCGCTATGAAATACTCAATCTCCATAATTTCAAACTCCAGAGTGCGAAAGATGAAATTGCCAGCCGTGATCTCGTTGCGGAACGACCTGCCTATCTGGCCAACGCCAAAGGGAATTTTCTTGTTGGTTGAGTCCAAAATATTCCTAAAATTCACAAACATATTTTGCGCCGTTTCGGGACGAAGAAAGGTCGTAAGGCCTTCCTCCTCTATCGGGCCAATGACCGTCTTAAACATACCAGAAAACATTTTTGCTTTAGTAAATTTGCCGCCGCACTCCGGACACTTGGAAACGTCCTTGAGTTTGTCCGGCCGAAAACGCCGGTGGCAATCCTTGCATTCAACCAAAGGATCCTTGAAATTTTTAATGTGTCCGCTGGCCTCCCAGACTTTAGGGTTAAGCAACACGCCCCCGTCAATACCCACCATATCTTCCCGATCCTGCACAAAATGCTTCCACCAAATTTTTTTCAAGTTGTTTTTGAGTTCTGCTCCCAACGGCCCATAATCCCAAGAATTAGCCAGCCCTCCGTATATTTCCGAACCGGGGTAGACAAACCCCCGGCGTTTGCAAAGAGACACAATTTTCTGCATTTTATCGCTGGGCATATTCAATAATTTATAAAGATATTGATATTTTAACGTTATTTTTTCAAACTTCACAAATTACCCCTTTCTTCATCTTACCCATTACCTTATCCCAAAATTTGCCCGCATTGTTTGAATTGAATAAAATGACATTATGCATTATTCTTAATACAAATTATGCTAAAATCCCCCAAAATCAAAAAAATCCGCGCTTTGGAGATCCTTGACTCCCGCGGGAATCCGACCTTAAAAGTGGAAGTTCACACTAAGGGAGGAGCAATCGGCTTTGCTAACGTTCCTTCGGGCGCATCCACCGGCAGCCATGAAGCGCTGGAGCTTAGAGACGAAGACAAAAAACGCTATCAAGGCAGGGGGGTTTTAAAAGCCGCAAAAATCATTGAAGAAAAGATTCTCCCCGCCATTAAAGGAATGAGCGCGACAGATCAACAAAAAATTGACTGTCTTATGATTGAAATGGACAATACCCCCAACAAAAGCCGGCTGGGATCCAACTCAGTCCTGGGAATATCGCTGGCTTGCGCCCGGGCGGGAGCGGCGACCCTCAATCTGCCTCTTTTTCGCTACTTGCAGGAGGCATACTCCTTCAAAAAAGAAAAAAAGATGCCCAACCCTATGTGCAACCTGATCAATGGCGGAATACATTCCGACTCTGGATTAGACATTCAGGAATTTATGGTTGTCCCGGAAGGAATAAAAAAATCATTCGCGGAAAAGATTCGGGCAGTAAGCGAAATCTATCATTCATTAGGGAAAATACTCCAAGAAAAGGGCCATACCGTTGCGGTAGGAGATGAGGGTGGATACGCTTCCCGGCTAAAAAATAATCAAGCCGCCTTGGAATTTTTGGAATTGGCCGTGAAAAAAGCAGGCTACAAGTGGGGCAGTGAAATTATGTTAGGCATTGACGCGGCCGCTTCGGAATTTTACCAAAAGGCAAAAGGACTTTACCGGCTCAAAAAAGAAGAAAAAAGTCTTACGGCCGAGGAATTGGTCAGGTTTTATAAAAAATGGTCCCGAAAATTCCCTTTTTCAATTATTGAGGACGGCCTGGCAGAAGACGATTGGAAGGGCTGGCAGCTTCTAAACAAGGAATTGGGGAAAAATATTGCTCTTATTGGAGATGACTTCACCGTGACGAACACTATTCGGCTGCAGGAAGCCATTGCCCAAAACGCTTGCAACGCGATTCT
>VGKB01000009.1 GCA_016867255.1 Candidatus Moraniibacteriota bacterium | reverse complement strand
TGCCAATGGCCTGAAGTAAATGAGTTTTACCTAATCCCACCCCTCCATAGATAAAGAGTGGGTTATATTTATTGCCCAACTCGTCGGCTACGGCTCTAGCTGCCGCTTCCGCTAGAGCATTGTTGCTTCCCACTACAAAGGTGTCAAAAGTATACACGGGGTTTAAGCCCGTCCTTTCTCGGGGAGACATCCGGTGATTGTTAAGATTACTTTTTATCTCTAGGATTTTAATGCCGCTCCGTTGGGACCGGAGAGATTTTTTGGCTGAGTCAACGGCTTTCTTGTCCGATCCCCCAATAATATATTGGATTTCCTTAACGTTGGTGCAGAAGTTGCGCAGAGATTGCAGGATTTGTTTATTATATTTTTTTTCCAGCCATTCACGGCTAAAGCCACTGGGAACCCTGATTGTTGCCCGCTCTTCTTCAATAGAAATAATCTTGGTATTGCTGAGCCAAGTGGTAAAGCTGGCCCGGCCAACAATAAGCTCCATTTCTCCCAGCACTGCTTGCCATATTTTATCGTAGGTAGAAGAATCAGACATAGTGCGAATAAGCACTGAATTATAAATATTTATACTTCCCTCTCTTTGACTTGATTATATCTTTTTTTGTCAAATTAGCCAAAAACCTCTTGATTAAGCCAGTCAGGAAATAATTGTGGAAAACTTTTTTTCGTCCCTGTGGAAAAAATGTTGAAAAATCCGTAGTCTGCTATCTGAAAACCCCGGCCTCTTAACTCCAGACTAACTAACGCCTAATCGCCTTCCAATCCCCGTATTTAATTTTTTTAAGCTTGGCCATTGCCTCCTTGACGGTATCCTGCCAGCGCCTTTGCACGATTCTTTTATCCATTTCTTCTCCTTTGTGGCTGCGCAACTCAAACCGGTAGCGGTGTAGCATTTTTTCGTTGCGTTTTATTTTGGAAGTTAACTCTTCCTGCTCTCTGGCCAGTAGTTCAACCTCTTTTTCTTCGGCGCGGATCTTGTTTTCTAATTCCTTAAGTTCACCATCTACCACCGAGAGTTCTTTTTGGGCGTTGGTTAGCTCCGCCTCGTAGTAGCGTAATAGGTTTTCCCGCTTGACACGATCTTCTCTTCTTTCCTTATTGGGGTCTTCTTCCCAGGTGTGAGTATTTGTCTCCGTTTTTTCTTGGTTGGGAAGCGGTGAACCTTTTATTTGGGAAAAATCAGTAGTTTGCCCGGTCAGTGGATTTGTCGGGCGGAGTGGTGAGCTTTGGGGTTTTGAAGTAAGAGAGGCGATGAAGTCAGGCATAGTGTCTAAAAAAGTAAGTATTAAAGGGGTGAGTATCGGACTTTATTTTATATTCCAATAAAATGTAATTTGCGCAGTCTATTCTCTAGTTTTTCCATCTCACCCTGATCTTTTTCGTGGTTGTAGCCGAGAAGATGCAAATAACCATGAATAAATAATCGAGTTATTTTCTCTAATGTGCCTTGTTTAATGTTGCGTGTTCCGTGATTCTTTATCCAATCGTAATTGATGTAGATTTCTCCCAAGGTCTTATCTTCCTTAAGAAGTTTATCTTGCGTATCAAGTTCGGCAAAACTCAATACATCAGTAGCTTTGTCAATTTTGCGGTAGGATTTATTTAAAAGTTTTATTTTAGCAGAGTCGGTAAAAATAATTTTGGCACAGTCGTAAGTCGCCTGCCTGCCTGTGCTTCGCCGAAAGCTTTGGCAAGGCGAGCTGGCGAGGCAGGCAAGTCGTAAGTCGTGGAATATCTGTTTCTCAATCTCCTTTAGTCGTCGGACTATTATTTCTTTAACTGCTAATCTTTCTTTTGTTTCCCAAAATATTTGCAGCATAGAATTCTTGCTAAAAACCTATACCCCTGGCTAAAGTGAACGGCGTTGATAAATCTTCCCTTTACGGAAGTGTTCCTCTTCCAGTTTTCCCAGTTTAGCTAATTTTTCGTATTCTTTGCGCTTCTTCTCGCGGTACAATGCCCGCAGACGTTTTTCTCGTTTGGTATAGTCTTTAACGAAAAACCTGTTTTTCCGTGATCGCACGCCGATGCCGCTGGCTTGCCAGTGGCGGCTGAAACGCCGAAGTAAACTTTCTGCATTTTCGTTCTCTTTTTTTCTAACCTCTACCATAAATAGACCTTCCTTTCTAAATGATTAATAATGGTAACTTTTAGCACCAAAAAAAAATAAGGGCAACTTTGAAATACACTTTTAGCTGGTTACAAAACTCAACTTTTATAATTTCCAATCCCATTCTTTAATGGCCTTTTCAAGCTGGCTGTTAAGCCGCTCCAGCCAATTGTTGCTTTTCTCAAAATAGTACAATCCTCCCAAAATAACAAGACACAGGCAACAAGTAAGAATTACCATCTTCAGATGGCTTTTAATTTCTTTGGTTTTTTGGCGGCGGACGATATCTTTTTCAGAAATAATCGGCTTGGACAACTCTTCTTTTCTTGTTTTCTCGTTTAAAAAGCCGAGAAATCGCTCCTTTTTTTTCTTGTCAAAATCAGTCTCTTTTTCTCCGAGAGAAATTATTGGTTTTTTCTCGGTAATTTTCATTTTCGGGAAGGGTATTTTTCCGGCTTTAGCCAATTTTCTTATCCTTCGGCTCCAGCGTTTTTTTTGATGGCGATTTTTACGTGACACGGAAAGGTAGTTATTTTAATGTGGTTGGCGTTTGGCCTTAGGCGATAATCTTATCCACTATCCCATATTTCTTGGCTTCTTCGGCGGACATATAAAAATCTCGATCGGTGTCTTTCTCAATTCTTTTCAGCGATTGCCCCGTATGTTTTACTAATATCTTGTTGATGCGTTCCTTGATTTTAAGGATATGTCTGGCAGATATTTCAATGTCAGCCGCCTGGCCTTCAGCCCCGCCCATTACTTGGTGCAGCATAATTTCGGAGTTTGGCAGGACTAGCCGTTTGCCCTTCTTCCCGGCAGAAAGTAATACCGCGCCCATGCTGGCAGCCATTCCGATGCAGATGGTGGAGACTTCACTTTTTACGTACTGAATAGTATCGTAGATGGCTAATCCGGCGCTTACTGCTCCCCCGGGAGAATTGATGTAAAGGCGAATCTCACCGTCATTGTCCTGGTTGTCAAGAAAAAGAAGCTGGGCAATTATGGTGTTAGCCGCCGCGTCCGAAATTGGCCCACCCAAAAAGATTATTCGGTCTTTCAAAAGCCGGGAATATATGTCGTAAGCGCGTTCTCCGTAAGATGATTTTTCAATAACAGTTGGGATAAGGTACATAATGAGTGTTTTTTTATGTTCGTCTTATTAATTGGAGTCTAGCTTAGTTTGGGAATAAAAGCAAGGAGTTAGCTTCTTAATTTCACTATCCAAGTCATTACTCAGCTGATTCTCCCTTGCCAGAAATTCCATAGTTTTTTCCAAACAGAGAGCCAGAGTTATCCTTTCTTTAAGGTTTTTGGGATCGCCGAGAGCTTTTCTAGCGTCACGGGGAGAAGCAAAAGCAGTGAGGATTTTCTGGATTTCTTTATCCACCTCAGCTTCCTCCGGTATAATTTTTTCCCTGATTGCGATGGCTTCTAAAATTTTTTGTAGTTTTAGTTCCCGCTCAGATTTTTTTAGAAAAAATTTACCGAGCTTAGCTTTTTCTTCCTTATTTCTCTTTTCCTGGAATTCTTGTTGGGGAATACCAAACCTTTGAGCGGTTTGAATGTCAAAATCTTCGGCAATTTTTTTGGCGTTTCTTTCCACAAGTGATGGGGGAATATTCAAATCAATTTCTTTAATAAGCGAATCAATAAGTTTTTCTTTCCTAGAATCTTTTTCCCGGTAAATTTTTTCCAGCCGTAACCCTTGCCTTAAACTTTGTTTTAGTTCGGTTAAGTTTTGAAATTTACCTAAAGATTTGGCAAATTCATCGTTTAACTCCGGGACATCAAAAATAAAAGTTTTTTCTATCTTGACGGAAAGAGTAATTTCTTCCTCAGGGGCAATTTTTTCTTCCTTAAGGATATTTTTCATTCTCTCAACCCCTTTTTTTAGAGAGATTCTGATTTTTTTCTCCGCGCCTTCTCCCAATCCTTTTGTCTTATTGTCAAATTCTACTCCGAACTGTTCTTTCCCCCATTGGAACAAGTCTTTCCCCGTAAGTTTATCGTGAGTTACCTTTATAAAGGCGTGAATGTTCTTTCCTAAAGGTGATGAGGTTGGCTTAAGGACTGCTCTTCTTTTTTGGATTTCCTTCAGGGCCGCTTCAACTTCTTGATCCGCGACTTTTATGTTTTTTGGGTCGGCCCCTTTTTCAATTTTTAGCTTTTTATAATTAAAATTATTGGATTTTAACTCAAATACCGGTAGGTATTCGCACTTAATCGAAAGGATTAGCGGATTCTGCTTTACGGTATCTATTGATATAATCTTAACGATGCTGCCTTGGTCCTTCCCGAAAGAGTCTTCCCAGTCCGCCAAAAACTTTTTTTGTAAAGCCATACTGAAATTTTCTTCCCAATCAGTGTTTTTCGGGACAATTTCTCTGATTTTTTCCAAAGGGGCAAACCCTTTACGAAAACCAGGAACAGTCAATTCTTTGCCTTTTTGCTTAAGCAGTTGTTCTTCAATTGACCTAATTTCATCAACGGAAAAGATTTTTTCTACCACCAGTTCACAGGGGGAAAGATGTTTTGCTATGCGCATAGAATTTTCAAGCTTCATGTTTCAAAATTGTCAGTATTTTTGCGATTGTCTTGCGTCTTTGGGCAAACAGATGATTGCGGCGCATTTTACCCTCCGAGTTTTCAAAACGCAATTTGCGCAATTGTTCTCTTTCGTCTTTTAGTAGTACATATAATTCCTTTTTGGATTTTTGACGAAGTTCTTTTATCTTGATGGACATATGATTTTAGTGCGTTAAAATGGCGTCAAATTGATGCTCAATGTTAAATTATTGACGGATTATGAACCTAGTCTTGGGAGAGAGCTTGTTGCCAGCCAGACGCAGGGCTTCTCGGGCGGTTGCTTCACTGACTCCGTCAATTTCAAAAATAATCCGGCCGGCGTGAGCTACTGCTATAAAATGGTCAACGTCTCCCTTCCCTTTTCCCATAGGCACTTCTGTCCCTTTTTTAGTAACCGGCCGGTCGGGGAAAACTCTAATCCAAATTTTTCCTTCTCTTTGGACAAAGCGGGTCATTGCTCTTCTCCCGGCTTCTAATTGCCTTGAAGATATCCAGGAAGATTCCATAACCTTTAGGCCGTATCTGCCAAAACGTAGTTTGTCTCCTCGTTTGGTAATTCTGCGAAGGGTTGGGGTGTGCTGCTTGCGATGTTTGATTTTCTTCGGTAATAACATAATTATTTTTAAGCACTAAATTCTAATATTTTAAATTATAAAAAATGCATTCTTGGTGCTTGAAATTTAGAATTTTATGAACTTTGCTCCTGTTCGGCTTCTCCCTTATAGATCCACACCTTCACTCCGATTGTTCCGTGAGTGGTGTAAGCGGTGGCTTTGCCGAAATCAATGTCAGCGCGCAAAGTGTGGAGGGGGATGCCTCCCCGGGCTAGCCATTCCCGCCTTGACATCTCGGCGCCGTTTAGGCGGCCGCTGATCATCAATTTTACTCCTTTAACCTCCTGGTTTTTCATTACCTGATCAAGGGTGGCTTTAAGCGCTCGACGGAAAGAAATTCTCTTTTCTAGCTGTTCGGCAATATTTTGGGCTACCAGAGTGGCGCTTTCTTCAAAATGACGGACTTCCCTTACGTCTAAATCCACGACTGTCTTAAATCCGGCGCCTCTTCTGATCTTCTGTTGGATCTTTTCACGGAGCAAATTAGCTCCAGCGCCCGAGCGCCCGATAATTACTCCCGGTTTACTGGTATAAATTATGATCCGGATAGCATTGGGGGATCTTTCAATTTCCACGTCGCGAATGCCAGCTCCTTTTAGCTGTTTTTTAATTCCTTCTCGGATCTCCAGATCTTCTTTTAGGCGTTGTTGGTACTCCTTAGCCGAAAACCAGCGAGATTTCCAAGGCTTATTGATGTTTATCCGAAATCCGACTGGATTAACTTTTTGACCCATACGATATGAATTGAAAATAATAAATTCTAAGTTTCAAATAATTCTAAATTCTAAGCACTAATTTTTTGAAATTTATAATTTAATCTTATCCTTTTTTCGTAGTTCGGTGAAATAGCTTCTTAAATGTGTCTCCCAGCCGGGTGAATTTGGGGCGAACTGAATCTTGGCGGGTTTGGTCACCAATCCCTTTTTGGGGCATTTTCTTCTCTTGGATTGTTTTCACTAGAGGCATTTTCGCTTTTTCCTGTTTGTCTTTTTCTTTGACCATCTTGGAAGCTTTTTTTGCTTCTTCCATTACTTTCTTTACTTCTTCGTAGGAAAAAGTTTTCATTTTGGTCTTTCGCCCCTCTTTTAACTTGGTGGACCGTTTAATTTCCCCTAGGGTGATAATAATATGACTGCGTTTTTTTAAAATCGGGCTGGCGTGCCCATGGGCACGCGGCATATATCTTTTAAGCACTAGGCCGTCTTGAACCAGAACGGATGTTATGAAGAGATTATTTTTTTCCAAGCTATAATTGTGGCTGGCATTGGCTAAAGCGCTTTCCAGCACGCCTTTTAAAATTCGCGCTCCCTTTTGAGGGGCAAATCCCAAAATTGTCATTGCCTCGCCAACCGATTTTTTTCTAATTAAATCGGCGGCTAACCGGGCTTTTCTGGGAGCTATTAAGGCATTTTTTAGCTTGGCTTGAACTTCCATAACGTTTTATTGAGTTAGGCACTTAAGGGGGCAAAGTGCGGATTATTTTTTATTCTCTAATGGAGACGCGGGATTGACGCCGTTCTTTGCTGATGTCATGGTTCCGGGCGCGGCGGTTATTCCACCTGGCACTCCCGGGGCTTTCATTTCTACTTCTTTTTGCAACCGGCCGCCATGTTTAATAAATTTACGAGTGGGAGCGAATTCTCCTAATTTGTGTCCTACCATATCATCAGTGATAAAAACTTTTATAAAGTTCTTTCCGTTGTGTACTTCAAAAGTAAAACCAATCATTTCCGGCGTAATAGTGGAATTGCGATACCAGGTTTTAATCGGCGATTTATCACCGGCGGGTTTTTTGCGCAATTTCTCAAGTAGTTTTTCTGAAACATAAGGCCCCTTCTTTAAACTTCGTCCCATTATTAGTTATAAAATTTAGCAAGTTGAAAAGTTTAGAAAGAAAAACACTCTGCCTGTTGGATATTCAGGAGATCTTTAAAAGCTAACAACTCTATAACTCATATTAGCAGGAAAATATTGAATTTGTAAAGTCTAGCTGTGGATAATGGAGCCGCGGAAGGGTTTATTTTGAAGAGCTTTCCCCAGATTAGCGGTGTTTTTGCCGTTGAGAAACAGGACGGGTATCCGGTTTTTTTGGCATATTCGGGTGGCCTTGGGGTCAAAAGGAGTGGACATACCGGGGATCCACTTGGTACCAATGATTTTTTTGAACTCTTCCCATGTTAAATTTAATTGTTTTTTGGCATTGGGGTATTTCTTGGGGTCTTTATCATAAATGTAGTCAATATTCGTAGCCACGATAATTCTTTTCGCATTGTGCTTAGCGGCTAATCTTGCGGTTACATGGTCGGTGGAGCCACCCGGCTCCCAGCCGCCGCTTACCAGGATTCCTTTTCGCCAGTCAAGTTCTTGGCTTTCATAATGCATTACTCTAGGAAAGACCATTCTTCCGAGGTAAGCCCGCATTAGTTCGGCGTTAAGTTGGGTGGAGCGGACTCCAATCCAATCTAGTGAGCGCCTGTTTTTGATTCCGCCTGAGCGGGCAATTGATTGATATAATCGGCAAATCTTGCCACCGCCAACCACAACAACAAACCGATATTTCTGAAGATTTTTTTGGAGGATTTGCTTAAATTTTTTTAGGGTTTTGAAGTCTATTTTGCCGGGCGCCGGCGAGAGAATAGACCCGCCGAAGTCAATGACGACAGTTTCTTTTGGCATAAATTTATGCTATTTATCACAAAAATTTTTCTTTTTTTTACCTCCTGATTCGAGAAGTAAATAGGTATCTTTGGCCAATGTCGTTGAGGCGATCTGAAGGATTATAAAGCATCTTTGCGCTTATTCCCTGATAATCAGAGGATATTCCGTAAAGATAAAAAGGTGAAAAAAGAAGGATAGCGGGAACTTCCCGGTTGATGATTGACCCAAAAGAATGGTAAAGCTCTGCCCTTTTTTCTTCATTGACTTCCTGGCGGGCGCTGTCCAGAAGTGCGTCGGCATCTTTATTGTCAAATAGCGATAAGTTCAAACCCGGACTTTGTTTACTGCTGGAATGCCAGAAGGGCGTCGGGTCGGTATCGGCTTGCAGGACTTCCCCGAAAAGCAATGCTTCATAATTGCGGGTGGAAATTTTGTCCTGCAGAGTTTCGGAAGTGGTGACGATATCCAGACTTATCATTACTCCAACTTTTTCCCATTGTTCTTTTAGAGTGTTAGCGGTGGCGACCAGTTCGGGGTAATCGGGAACGGTTAAGGTGAAAGTTAGAAACTTCTTTAATTTAGTACTGTAGAAAATTTTTTCCATACCCTCCATGCTGCTCACTTTTTTTCTTTCTTTTTCATTAAGCATATTCCAGCCGCTTGCCCGAAAAGCGTCTTTGGCTTTTTCTTCATTAAACTCATAAAGATTTATTTCTGGGCCAAACCCCAGGGTGCTAGGAAGAAGAGGAGTGTTAATAATGATCCCTTTGCCGTTAAGAGCTTTTTTTAAGAGTTCTTCTTTGTTAGTGCCGTATCTTAGGCCTTCGCGGGTGGTTTTGTCAGCTAAGACGGGACTTTTCTGCTGATTAAAAAATATTCCGTAAACTCGGGTGGTAGGAATTTCATAAACGGTTAAGCCAGATTCTTGTCCGAGTCTTTGAATTTTTGCGGTGTCAACATAAGAAATCCCTTGGACTTCTTTGTTGGAGTAAGCGTTGACCATGTCTTCCCATTGGGGGTAAAAATGAAAGACTAATTCCCTTAGATGGGGGCTTGCGCGGTAGTAATAATTATTAGCCCTTAGGGTTACGGCAGTGATTCTTCCATCGCGATCTTTTTCCAGCTTAAAGAAACTGTACATTCCGCTCCCAACCGGTTTACGGTTTAATTCGGTTAGCAGGAATTTATCACTGGTAACTTTTTCCCAGAGATGTTTAGGCAAAATTCCAAAAGTCAGATTATGCAGAAAAGGAGTATAAGCTTTTTTGAGCGTGAAGACAATATTTTGGTCGTCAGTTTTTTCAATGCCGATGCCTTCTAAGTTATTACGAAAAACGGATCCGTAAGCGGGGTTGCGGATCAGATTTATGGTAAAGATCACGTCTTCAGCGGATAAATTTTGCCCGTCGTGCCATTTCACGTTTGACCGGAGTGTAATAGTATAGGTTAGCCCATCGGAAGAACGTTCCCATTTATCCACCAAATCCTGTTCTAATTTCCCCTCGTTATTGTAGCGGAAAAGGGAGGAGAAAATAAGGGAGCTTAAGTCGTTGTCCACCGGGTTGCCGTGAGAGACGATAGGGTTAAGATAAAGGGGCTGACCTTGGACTGCTTCGGAATAAGAACCACCCAAAGCAGGATTTTTATTGGTTCCTTTTAGGTAAATCGTAAGCCCCCAGCCGGCGAAGAGGAAGCAAACCAGAAATAGCGTGCCTAATAGTATTTTTTTTTCTTTTTCGGAAAGGGCTTTGATTAAAAAGATAAGCTGTTCCCAATTGGGCATTCTCCAGCCGGTTTTCACTGCTGGAGGAATCTTTGAGGTCTCATCGGATTTGGGTGGCTCAAGCTGTTTTTCCCGCTTAGGCAAATACTCACTAAGCTTATTTAGCATGTTTATTATTAAGGGGTGACTGAAGGAATTTCATGAATCTAGTTTTTTAGCTGTCCGTTCTTCTTTTTCGCCTTTTTCCCTAGTTTCCACTGTAACTTTTGCCGGTCGAAGCGTTTTGCTCCCCAAGAAGTACCCGGAAAGAACGACTTCTTTTACTAGTAACTCATTTTTTTGATTTTTGGAAATGGATTTTTTTTCTTCCGGGAAACGTTCAGCTAAAGGATTATTAATGCATTCGTGAATGTTTGGGTCAAAAAAATCGCCGGTTTTTACGTTCATTTTTTTGACATTATTTTTAGAGAGGATTTCCTCCAATTGTCTTTTTATATGAATAATTCCTTCACTCCATGATTTTTCTTCCGGGTTTTGGGGGAGATGAGCCAAGGCCAGCTCAAAATTATCAATTACAGGGATGATTTCTGAAATGATATTCTCATTGGCCGTAAGCCGAAAACTGTCAGCCCATTCCGCTTGTTTCTTTTTATAATTTTCAAAGTCCGCTTTCGTGCGTCGCCAACCTGACAAATACTCTTCCGCTAATTTTTGGAGGGACTCAATTGCTTTTTTTTGCTCGGGAATTTTTTTCTGGGAAGATTGCATCCGTATTTTCCATTTAGCATTTATCATTTTGATGTATCAAAAAAATTTGTAACTTGTTTTATCAGAGATATATTCCTCTTATATTCCATTCGTTTTGGCCCCAGAATGGCTACGATGCCATTGGCGCCCTGTGGAAGCGTGCAGCGGGAAATGACAATGGCACAGTCCCCGGTCTGGGTGAACATATGTTCTTTTCCTATAAAAGTTTTAATTTGTCTAGGGCGCAGTTTCTGGGAGAGTTTTTCAATGTTTTCATCGAGATAATCCAGCATTTCGGCAATCTGGCAAATTTCGTCAGTGCTCTCCCAGTCGGGCTGGGAGATAAGGTCTTTAATACCGGATTCAAAATATTTCTTTTCTTCTAATAGCCCGGTGATAGCTAGATTGTGGGAAAAAGCTGAAAGAAGCCGGGCCAAAGTACGGGCCAGCATTTTTTCTCGCAGTTTCAATTTAATCAGCTCTTCTTCAAACAGTTTTTGCTCTTCAAAATTAATCTTCTTCAATCTTTTTTGAGTAATCTGATTGACAAAAAATCGGTATCCTCTGTCGGTAGGAATGCGGCCGGCGGAAGTATGAGGTTGGTAGAGAAAACCTTTTCTTTCCAGTTCAGCCATCTCCTTACGGATGGTTGCCGGGCTGGTTGACAGCCCCGGCAAACGGGACAGCTCTTCTGATCCGACTGGGTTAGCGGTTCTCACATATTCTTCAATGAGGGTGGTTAAAATTTGTTGCTGGCGGGGTGATAAAGTCATGGGCAATTACTAATATATCTCTATTTTACCCTGATTTCTACAAGTTTGGCAACTGCTTATAGTTTATTTTCTCTCTTTATTTTAGACTTAAGAGTTTAAAAAATTAACCACTCTATTCATATTTGTAAGTTTAGTGGTTAATTTTTTATCTTTCCTAAAAAACTTTCCCGATTTTAAGTTTTTTTGCCACAGCATTTTTTATACTTTTTTCCGCTCCCACACGGGCAGGGATCGTTGCGGCCGATTTTCCTGTCCGGTGAATGCCAAGCGGTTTGGTTTTTGGCTAAAGCGGCCGTTTTTGAATTGCCGGAACCTTCAATACCTCCCTCTTCCGACATACCGGTTGGTTCTTCCGGTTGGGAATATCGGGCTTGATTCAGACGTTGTTGTATGGTGGAGCGTTCTTCTTGCGGCGGGATACTGGGTTGCTGCTTTACGAATTCCAACTTAAAAAGAGTACCGACGGATTCCTCCTCAATAGTCTGAAGCAGTTGTTCAAACATGCGAAATCCTTCCTGTTTGTATTCTACTAATGGATCGCGCTGACCGTAACCCCGAAGGCCGATCCCTTCGCGCAGGTATTGCATGTTATCTAAATGGTTCATCCACAGCATATCAATTGTTCGCAGCATTACTATCCGCTCAATCTGGCGCATTTGTGCAGAACCAATCATCTCTTCTCTCTCCTTGCGTCTTTTTTTGATTTTCTCAAGAAGGAAAGCATTGATTTTTTCTTTCTTTTCTCCTTCCGCCAAATTTGTCTGGGCATAAATTTTGTTTAGGATGTCCAAGATTTCTTTCTGTTCTCCGCCGGAAAAACCAAAGATTGCCCGCGCGTTCTCACTAATTTCATTGAGGTTCCACTGTTCATTTTGCGGATTGGGGACAGAATGGAATTTAATTATCCGCTTAAGGATGTTATTTGCGGAAATGGTAATTTTGTCTTTCAAATTCTCTTCGGCCAGCAATAAGTCACGCCGCCTCTGATAAATAATGGTTCTTTGTTTGTTCATAACATCATCATATTCCAGAACGTGTTTGCGGATATCAAAGTTATAACCCTCAATGCGGGACTGGGCTTTTTCAATGGAACGGGAGACCATCCTGTTTTCAATCGCTTCGTCTTCCGGGATGCCTAAACTATCCATCATTTTTTTTACCCGGTCTGATCCAAAGCGGCGCATCAGCTCATCTTCCATAGAGACAAAAAATTGGCTTGAACCGGGATCTCCCTGTCGGCCGGAGCGACCGCGCAACTGGTTGTCAATCCGGCGGGCTTCGTGCCGTTCGGTGCCTAAAATATGGAGTCCGCTCGCTTCTTTGGCTCCCTTTCCCAGCTTAATATCGGTACCCCGCCCGGCCATATTAGTGGCAATGGTTACCGCTCCGCTTTGGCCGGCTTTAGCGATTATTTGCGCTTCCCTTTCGTGGTTTTTAGCGTTCAGGATTTCGTGGTCAACCCCTTCTTTTCCCAAATATTTTGATAGAAGCTCTGATTTTTCAATGGCGATAGTGCCGACCAGTACCGGTTGGTTTTTTTGGTGGCGCCTTTTTATTTCTTCAACGACTGCCAGAAATTTTCCTTTCTCGGTTTTATAGATCCGGTCGGGAAGGTCTTGGCGAACCATTGGCATATGGGTAGGGACGGAGACTACTTCTAGCTTGTAGACCTTGCTGAATTCTTCGGCGCTGGTCATAGCGGTGCCTGTCATACCGGAAAGTTTGCGGTAAAGGCGGAAATAATTTTGAAAAGTGATAGTGGCAAGAGTTTTGCTTTCCTTTTGCACTTCAACTCTTTCTTTTGCCTCAAGAGCCTGATGCAATCCTTCGGAAAAGCGGCGCCCCGGCATCATACGGCCGGTGAATTCGTCCACGATAACCACTTGTCCGTCTCGCACAACGTAGTCCCGGTCCAACTTAAAAAGAGCGTGTGCCCGCAGGGCTTGTTGAAGATGATGAACATAAGTTATTCCCTCTTTTTGATAAATATTTTCTATGCCCAGCATATTTTCCACCGTCTGAATTCCTTCTTCTGTGAGCGTTACCGCCCGCATTTTTTCGTCGATGTTATAGTGTTCATTTTCCCCTAAATTAGGAATCAGTTGGGCAAATTTTCGGTACAGTTTGTCCGATTCTTCATCAGGAGCGGAGATTATAAGGGGAGTACGCGCTTCATCAATAAGAATGCTGTCCACTTCGTCCACAATGGCGAAATTTAAATGACCCTCTACTTTCTTGGCCATTTTGGGATCACGGATTTGAACCATTTCGGCTATGTTCTGCACCATGTTGTCCCGAAGGTAGTCAAAGCCGAATTCGTTGTTGGTACCATAGGTTACGTCAGCCGAGTAAGCTTCACGGCGAGGAATTTCTTTAAGGTTTTGGTATTCAATGCTGACTCCGTTGGCGTCCGGCTTTATGTTGGGCTCAAAGAGGTACGACTTGGCGTGTTGAATACAGGCAGTAGTTATTCCCAATTTATGGAAGACTGCTCCCATCCAGTTGGTATCACGGCGGGCCAAATAGTCATTAACGGTAACAATATGCACTCCCCTTCCCGCGATAGCGTTAAGGTAAATTGGCATAGTGGCGGTGAGAGTTTTTCCCTCGCCGGTTTTCATTTCGGCGATTTTTCCTTGATGCAACACGATTCCACCCATTACTTGGACGTCAAAGGGTCTTTCTCCCAAAGTCCTCCTGGCCGCTTCCCGGGCAGTAGCGAAAGTCTCTGGCAAAATGTCTTCTAGGGTTTTTCCCGCCGCGAATATTTTCTTGAATTTTTCCGTTTGGGCGCGAAGCTTTTCGTCGGACAATTTTTGGATTTTATGCTCCCATTTTCCTACTTTTTCCACAATTGGCCAAAGTTTCTTTACTGTGCGAGCGTTGGGATCACCCAGAATGGGATAGATATATTTGCTAAGAAAAGACATAGTGTTAAATAAAGTACAAAGTAACAAAGTACAAAGTAACAAAAGATGCCAATTTTACTTGTTTGTTCTTTGTAATTTGCCACTTTGCCCTTTAGTTAGTCTGTACCCCGATCTCTATTCGGCTTTCTATGTTAGGCACGGTCTTGCGAAAGGGAGGCCAAATATCTACTTCAATGCCAGAAACGTTTTCATAATGGCTGAAATGCTCTTCCAGCGCTTTTCGGTTATAGCCGATAATGCTTTCCTTGTCAAAGATTTTAGAGGAGAGTTTCGCGTTAAAAAGACCCTTCAGCTGGACTTTAAGCAGGGCTTTTTTATTGAGGAGATCTAACTCCGAAAGACTGTAAGAAAAGCTTTCTGGTTCGTAACGGACAAATTCTTCGTTAGTTTCACCCAGTGATTGGATTTTTCTCTCGGCGATGGCCTTGAGATCAATTTCATTGATGGTTACCCCTCTTGCTTCTATTTTTAAGCTAACCTCAAAACTTTCCGCTTCGGTTCCAGCGGGAGCGGTGGCTTTGCGATCTAGTATGGCGTAATGGGAGCTTTCTTTTTTAATTACCTTACCCGCTTCTAAATTTTTATTCATTTCCGTGATTGTTTTTTCAAACATTTTTTTAGCGAGCTCCACGTCCGCTCGATCTAAATCCTCTTGGGTGATGATTTTTGCTTCGCGAATGCCTCCCTCGGTTTTTTCCCTGTTCTCGGCATAGAGATTTTCGCGCATATATTTGGTTTCAAGGTTCAACAGTTCAAATTTTCCGGGAGGCAAATTTCCTTTAGCTCCTTTACTGATAGCGACAATTTCCACTTCCCGGCTGGTTTTTGGTGGTAGCATTAGCCGGGAGACAGTAACAAAATTGACTTCCGGTGGAGCGCCAACGGGATGGAGGCCCGCACCTTGGCGGATTCCCTGAGTATACGGGGTGTTGTTGCGAATAATTACTTTTCCCCGAGCGAATTCGTCAATTTTTTTCGTGGATACTTCTATGTTTTTCTCGGTTCCTTCGGCTTCCCGGGTCTTAATTTCTCCCGGCAGGATGCCTTTATCCAAGTCGGGATATGACAAATTGCCGTCAATGATTACTTCGGTAGCTACTTCCTTTACGGTGCTTTTGGGTATTATTTTTATGGTTGCCCGGGAAAGGGCAGAGTAAAAAACACCGACCCCCACTACTACTGAGACTAAGAGAAATACGAAGATAAACTTGCGAAAGGATACGCCGGAATCGTAAGTGCCGAGGTTTTCCATAGGGCTTATGGTGTTAAAAGTTACATTACAGATTAGCAGAAGAAATGAAAAAAGGAAAATTAAAGCTATCTTTTCCCCAATGCTCGAAGGAGTCGTTTTATCGCTTCAGAGAGAGAGGGAGGAAGATTAGAAGATTGGGAAACCACCGCTTGGATTTCACCGGTGCGGTAGCCCAAATTTTTAAGAGCGTTAACCAGGTCTTCGTGGTTGTATTCCATTGTTCTTTGTTTCGCCTTTTGTTCTCCTTCTACCTCCCAACCCGCCATTGCGGGGAGTTTTTCTTTAAGCTCCACTAAAACTCGATCCGCTGACTTGGCGCCAATACCCGGTACTTGCTGCAAAATCATTACCGATTCTTCTCCTAAGGCAACTTTTTTAAGCCGGACCGGCGAAAGCACGTTTAAAATGTTAATTGCGGCTTTAGTTCCTATTCCCCGGCAATTTAATAAAAGCAAAAAAGCTGACCTTTCCTTTTTGCTTAAAAAGCCAAAAATTTCCCATTTGTTCTCCTGAATGTAAAGATGGGTCAACAGCTGAATTTTGGCTGGCAGTTTTAGGTATTTTTTAGAAAGATTCTCTAAAGTTTTACTTGTGGCGGTGATGCTAAGGCCGATTCCTCCCATTTCCAAAACAATAGAGTTTTCGCCCAGTGAAATTAGCGTCCCTTTTAAGTAAGACAACATTATTTATTAGATTAATTTGCGATTGCTTATTTAGTTAATTTCAATTTGGATTCTCCTTTCCAAAAGCGGCAGCCCCGGCAGCCAAGAAGGCCAAGTCTCTAAAGTGTAATCGGAAAAATCTCGGTTAGAGCGCAGATATTCCAGCGCCTCTTTTTTACTTTTGCCTGTGATTTGCCTTTTTACTTCTTCCGCTTCAATCGTGTCAACTTCTTTGTAGTTTATTTTGGCGCTGATTTCCATTTTGTTCTCTAGAGGATTTATCTCAACAGGAGTATAACTACTAACGGTGACCGTTCCGTTTTTCTCTTCCTGATTTTCCTCAATAATCTTTTTGGTGAGTGCCGCTAAATTGTTTTTATCAAAGGTCAAGGCGAATAAATTGGCCTGAAAGCTGGCCTGGAAGGCAGATCCCTCTTGATTTTCCGTTAAGTTGGAAGTAAAGGACGAATCTTCAATTTTTAAGATTTCCGGGGGAAAATCTTTTTGGCTTGAGTCTTGAAGACGACTGCGTAATTCTTTCAGTCCTTCCTCCATGGCCTGAGCTGTAAGTTCTTTTTGGGCTCCGTCTAGATCCTCTCGGGAAGCGAACCGCACTTTTTTGCTACTTGGCGCAACCAGATCTTTTCTGACTCTGGCGGTAACCAGGCCAAAAAAATCACTGTCTTCAAGCCCGGGGATACTCAAGGAGGCGCCTTCCTTGAGGACATATTTATCTCCCGTGCCGTCGGCTGTTATCTCACCCGAAGCGCTGCCGGAGCTTCCGGCAATGTTTGTGTTAGTATTGGAATTAGTGTTAGCATTTGCGCTTCCGGTGGCGGGGATTTTTACCGCGGACAGCAGGGAATATTTGTTGCCGGAGCTGTCAATAAGCTTCGCTCCTTGCTTTAATGACAAGGGCTCACTGGAGCTGTTTTCAATGATTATTTGGCCTTTGGCTCTTTCAACTGCTTCCCTTTCTCCGGTAGTGTTAAAATTTTTTTCTTTTTTGAGCTCAAAGCGAATTGGATCGCCGGGAATGGTTTTATTTTCCTGATTTATTCCGGCTACTTCCCGGTTTACCCAGATTTTCATTTCTAGGTCTTGGGAGTTTACCCTAGAAACTATTTTCACCTGAGCTTTTGGTAGGATTACTCCAAAGAGGATGGCTAAAACAAAAGTCAGCAAAGCCAGAAAAGTGATGAACACTTTTGTGTTGAATAAAGGCAAAATGATGGTTTTTGGTGCGGAAGATTTAGCGGCGAAAATTTTTTTTTGCATATTTACTCCGGCTTTTTCCCGGGGGGGATTTAACCTTAAATCCACCACTTTTCTTGAACCGAGCATCCGGCGGTGAGTAGTGCGGAGAAACCCTCTTCCTTCCTCAACCAGAAGTTCTTTTTTTTCGCTTCTTTCTCTCTGGGAAGTCAAATCTAGTTTTGATTTTGGGTTTAAAAAGTGAGCTCTCACGGAACCTTTTTGAGATATCCAAAGATCTCTTAATCTTTCTCTCTCCTTTAGGGTTAAGCTGGCTGATTCTCTTTCTAACATAATTGGCTTGAGGGGAACGGCATCTTTTTCTTCTTGAGATTTAATCTTCTTTATTTTGAAGGGGTTGGGTTCTCTCGCAGTTTTTCTTGAATGCGCCGGCTTGTCAATCTTGGGAACGGCTTGCTGAGGCAAAGTTGTTTCTGGATTACTCTGGGGAAAGGAAATATTTTTTTTAGCAATGCCGGCTTTTTTTAGGTCCACGACTTTCGGAGCGCCCGCTGAGGGCTCTTTTAGTGTGGCGGAAGAATAAACGCCGGGCTTTATTTGGGTAATTTTTTGGGGAGAGATTTCTTTAGGTGGAGGGATAATTTGGGCTGAAGGATCAGCAGCAGAAGGTCTGGGCTTTCCAATGATTGCTTCCATTTCGTGTTTAGCCGCTTCTTCTTCCCAAGGAGAAAGTTTTTTTTTGGCTGGTATAGCTAGAACAGGGGGATCCTTCCTTCCCTTTTTAGGTTTAGCGGTATATTTTTTTACTGTTAGCCCCGCTTTTTGGGCAATTTTACGGATGTTGGCGTCAGGAGAGGCAAACACAATTTTTTTGGACAGTTTTTCTGCTTCCTTGCTTAATAATTTCAGATTAACCAAACTTTGGGCAATAAGGGCTTTTTTAGGCACTACCAAAAAAATCTCTTCAGATTTTTCCTGCCGAAGTTTCCCAATTACTGTAGTTATCTCGTCATCAACATCAATGTAGTAGTAGCTGTTCATGAAGGAGGTAATGGATAATATGTAATGAGGTGGTTAGAGTTCCACTTGCGCATTGTCTCCGATTACTAACTTGTGTCCGCTGGGGAGAGTAGCATCTTCGGCTTTCACAACGGAATTTTTTCCCAGAAGACTGTCAACAATCCTTACTCCGCATTCAAGTATTTGGGTTCCCTCGCAAATTATTGAATGAGATATTTCGGTTTTTTTAATTACAACCCCATCCCCAATTGAAGTGTAAGGATCAATACAGGCATCTTCCAGAAGACAATTTGATCCAATAACCACCGGTCCCCGGATGACTATTTCCCCCTTGAGTTTTGTTCCGCGGCCTATTTCCACTGCTCCCTCAATGCGCCAGCCGCTTTCAAGCTTTTTAAAAGGGATCTCCGATTGGCGTAAAGCACTTAAAATCAGGCCGTTGCCTTCCAATAGATCTTCCGGTTTGCCAGTGTCTTTCCACCAGCCGGTTATTTCCTCATAGCCGACTCGGTATCCTTTCTTAATAAGGTAGGAATGGGCATCGGATATCTCGTACTCTCCTCTAGAGCTGGGCTTAATATTATTAACTGCCTCAAGAATAGCCGGCCGGTAAAGATAGATTCCGGTAACCGCGAAACTGCTTTTGGGTTTTTGGGGTTTTTCCTCCACCGCGGTGATCCTCCCTTTTTTGATTGCCGGAACGCCAAACCTTTCCGGATCGCGCACCCGAGAGAGAGTAAGCAAACAATCCAATTTCTCTCGGTAGAATTTGTCAATAAGAGACTTTAGGTCTCCCGCTACAATATTATCGCCCAAGTAAAACAGCAAATCTTCCCGCCCAATCCATTTTTTTGCGTTTGCGATAATATGGGCCAAACCCAGCGGCCCACCTTTTTGCTCAATGTATGTTATTTTAACGCCAAATTGTTTTCCTTCCCCTACAACGGCCGGCAACTCTTTGTCCCCTTCGTTAATGTTAATCGCGATGTCTTTTATTCCCGCTTTGGCCACTTTTTCCAGAGCGTGAAAAAGCATCGGTTTGTTGGCGATGGGGAAAAGATGTTTATTAATAGTGTAAGTTATGGGGCGAAGGCGAGTGCCTTGGCCGCCGGCGGTAATTAAAGCCTTCATTTCTAATAGTTTTATTGCTTAAACTTTCAAATATTTCCTGATAGCAATTAGACTGCTGATAGCGCCAAGAATTACTCCGCTCCCCAGCTGAATGGCGACGATTTTAATGGCTTGGGAGTGGAGAAAGTTTATTGCGTCAATATTGGGAGCAACGGAGTTCAGATACGGAAGAGAAAAATAAATGACGGGGTAAAGTATGATCAGGGAAATCCAGGCGGCGAAAAAGCCGTAGAGCATCCCCTCGGTGATGAAAGGAAGGCGGATAAACCAAGGATTTGCTCCCACCAACTTCATGATTTCCACTTCCCGACGGTAGTTGAACATAGTAAGCCGGATAGAGTTAAAGGTTACTAATATTGCGATTATAGCAAAGATCATAATAATGGCCATCCCGATTTTACGGATGGCTTGAATGATATTGTTTAGTCTTTCAATAATAGGCTTTTTTTCCGAGTAATAGTCCACGTCGCTTATCAGATCTTTATATTGGCTGTTGCGCACATTATCTAGGATGCTTTGATAGGCGTTTGGGTTTTTCATTTTGATGCTGACCGAAGGCTGGAGAGGGTTGCCCAGTTCTTCCAGCGATTTCAGGACAATATCATCCTCGTTGTGTTTTTGCTTAAAGGCAATTAGGGCTTCTTCTTTGGAAAAATACTTAGCTTCTTGCACTTCCGGCATTTTACTAATTAAACCAACTAATTCCCGAGCCTTGTTTTCATCAATGTCTCCCTTGAAATAAACGCTGACATCAATTTTATTCTGGATGTCTTCCAGAGTTTCTTTGGCAATCAGCGAGATCACGAAAACCGTGTTAATTATAAAAAGAGTGAGAACAATTATACTGATAGTAGCAATGCTTAACCAGCCATTGCGGAAAAAATTTTTGATGCCAGCGGCGATCCCGCGCCAAAAAGTAAGCCATTCCACGGAAGATAATTTAAATTTTAAATTTATTTCAAATCATATATTTCCCCTCTTTTTGATCCCGAATAACCATTCCTTTATCTAAAGCAATTACTCGGCGGTTAATGCGGTCCACCGTGTCTTTGTTATGGGTGGCGAGAAGGACAGTAGTGCCAAGTTTGTTAATGCGAAGCAGCAGCTCAATTATCTCCCAAGTGTTAATCATGTCAAGGTTGCCGGTTGGTTCGTCTGCCGCGAGTATTTCGGGATGGTGGACCAAAGCTCTCGCAATCGCTACCCTCTGCTGTTCCCCGCCTGAAAGCTGAGTGGGGTACTTGTTGGATTTATCCGTTAACCCGACAATGTCAAGTATCTGACCCACGTTTTGTCGAATGTCGCGGCTTCCCCGGCCGGCTACTTCTAAAGCGAAGGAAACATTTTCAAAGACTGTTCTTTTATTGAGCAGTTTAAAGTCTTGGAACACCACGCCTATTTTTCTGCGGTGTAAGGGTATTTCTCTGCGAGTAAAGGTAATAATGTCTCGGTTATTAAAAAGAATTTGTCCCATCGTGGGCAGCTCTTCCAAGATTAAAAGTCTTAGCAGAGTGGACTTTCCCGTGCCGCTTTGACCGACTATTGAAACAAATTCTCCACTGTTAATGTCAAGGTTAATGTTCCTTAGGGCTACAACGTCGCCGGAGTAAATTTTACTAACGTTATGGAACTTAATCATCTAAAATTTATTACCAAATATTTTGACTATAGATTTTTTATTTCTTCTATTGCTTTTTCCAACTGCGGATCGCGCTTTTCTTTGATGTCCTCCGCGGTAATTTTTACTTCAATGTCAGGGTTAATCCCCTCTTTGTTTATACTCTTTCCTTTTGGAGTAAGCCACTCCGCTACGGTAACTTTCAGAGTAGCTCCGGATTCAAAGGGAATAAATTCCTGAACGGAACCCTTACCGTAAGTTTTCGCGCCAACCAGCTTTGCTCTCTTTTGTTCACTCAGGGCGCCGGCCAAAATTTCCGAAGCGGAGGCACTGCCTTGATCAATGATGACTACCAAGGGGTAATTGTCCAAAACCGGCCTGTAGACGGTTTTGTAATTGTTGGCTGGTTTTTTGCCGCCGAAGTCTTCTTTTACTACCAGCGTGTTCTTGGGCAGGAAGAAAGAAGCAATATCTACGGCGATGTCAAGATAGCCGCCGGGATTGCCTCTTACGTCAAGGATGATTTTTTTGGCCTTTGATTCCTTAATGTCCCAAGCTATATTGGTGAATTCTGCTACTGTGTCCTCAGAAAATCCGGCCAAGCGAATATAGGCAGTGTCTTCTTCTTTCATTTCCCATTTGACGCTTTTTACGTCTATAACACTTCTTATGATTTCTACTTCCCGCGGAATAGAATCTTCCTCAGACATAACCAGTAGTTTGACCGGAGTATCTTTTTTCCCCCGGATGCGGGAAATTGCCTCATCTAATTCAAGGTTGGCTGTTTCTTCGTTATCAATCTTGAGGATTTTGTCCCCGGGGCGCAAACCGGCCTTCGCCGCTGGCGTGTCCTCAATAGGGGAAATAATAGTAAGCATATTGTTGCTTATGCCAATTTCCGCTCCGATACCTTCGAAACTGCCTTTCAAATCTTCCTTAAATTGTTTGGCTTTTTCCGGTTCAAAAAAGGCGGTGTAAGGGTCGCCAAGTTCGTTAGTCATTCCCTTAACCATCCCATAGACCATATTCTTGTCTTCCGGTAATTTACCGACAAATTTGTCGTTTAATCTTTTCCAAGCTTCAAAGACAATACTCAGGTCGGTATTATCTCTCCGTTGGTTTATCTCCTCTTGCGCCAAGTACTTCTTTCTCATCAGCTCGCCGCCTATCACCAAACCGCTGCCAAAGCTGGCAATTAGCGCCAACATGCCCAAATAGATAAAAAATTGTTTTTTCATTTTTTCTCCAGCCATATTTTTACGCTTTTAGAGTCTTTATTATCCAAGGTAATTTTTCGCGTGTAGCTTGTATATCCTTTTGCGGAAGCGGTAATATGATATTCGTCTTTCGGATTTACGGTAAGGGTTTTCTTCCCTTTAGAATTAGTCTTTCCCTTACCCAATACGCTTCCCCCTTTGCTTCTAACCTTAACAGTGGCCTTCTTTATCGCTTTTTTGTTTTCGTCAGTAACGGTAATTTTCAGGTCTTTCAAGACATCATATTCTTGGGATTTGATTAAATCATTTTTATGTGCCTCTTGGCCGAAAGTATTCACCCAGTACCATTTGTAGTTATTATTGGAAGTGACCAGAGCAATCCCTATTACTTCGTAGTCGGGATCAATCATATTATCATTGTGCTCAACTGAATCCTTCCAAGCGGCGAAAGCTTTTTTAGCCGTTTCATACCCGGCCGCTAAGTTTTCTCCTACTCCATCCGTGTAGCCGTAG
>VGKB01000008.1 GCA_016867255.1 Candidatus Moraniibacteriota bacterium | reverse complement strand
TACCAACCGGACATTTAAAGACAAAGACGGCAACAAACAGGAGCAGGTGGAGTTTCATAACGTAGTCCTTTGGGGAAGACTGGCGGAAATCGCCTCGCAATATTTGGTAAAAGGGCAGGAGGTATTGATTGAGGGGAGGCTGCAAACCCGGTCTTGGGACGGGCAGGACGGAGTAAAACGTTATCGGACGGAGATTGTTGCCGAATCAATGCAACTTGGCATGAAGCCGGGCGGCAGAGGAGGAAGCGGCCCTGCGGCGAAAGAAAACGCTGCGGAAGAAAAAGGGAAAAAGGGCGGGGAAAAGGAAGCCAAGACCAACGAAGACGTGGAAGAGATTAAGATTGAGGACATACCATTTTAGGGAAATAAAAAATTTAAAATGAATTTTTATTTATTTTATGCCAAAAAAGATTGAAAAACCGCCAACGCGGAAAAGAACTTGCTATTTATGCGAAAATAATCTAAAAGCTCTGGACTATAGGGACGCCTTTGTCTTGCGGCGCTTTGTTACACTGCAGGGGAAGATCCGCCCGCCGCGCAAGACCGGCGCTTGTACCCGCCACCAGCGGGTAGTGGCACGCGCCGTCAAACGCGCCCGAGTTATGGCAATTTTGCCGGTAAAGAGAGTTTAAAAATAAAATTTTGATAACAATGAGACCTGATGTAGCCTATGAAAATAATTATTTTGCGACAGAAAAACCTCTCTTACCCGGCGAAGAAACAGTATACAACTTTTATGAAAGTAATCCAAGATTAAGAGCCGGAAGGGACTGGAGGGTACAGCTTATCCTGATGGATAATTTTAGAGATGTTCATGGCAGAAATGCTTTAGAAGAAGATAGAAAGAAAGTCATTAGCCACTACGAACAAAAAAAAACTGACTTTAATAAAAGGGGAGAATTAATGGAATATCTCCTTTCTGAAACAGAAAATGCCGATTGGTTCGGCGAAAATTGCTCCATTTGCAGAGCGTCTAAATTTGATGATATAAAAAATTTTACGGATCTAGTTTTTGAGTGGGAAGAAGCGGACGAGATATGCAGACTTGCCGTTGATTGTACGGTGTCCGGTGATGAAGCGAAACTCGACCAGAAAGCAAGGGGGATTATGCGGCAAGTGTACCGAGGCGATTTAAGCTCGTTGAAATACCACACATCTCCGCTGGATGAGAAAAAAGAGGCTTTATTTCAAGTGCCAAAAGTCTTATTAATTCTTGATCAATCAGCAATAGGAGATTTGTCAAAAATCTTTTCCAAAATCATCAAAAAAGAGTCCGGAGCCAATAGCGCCTTCGGTGAATTTTATATTCAATTAGTTTTGTTGAGGGAAATGGAATTTCAATTGGATTATCAGTTAGGAGAATTGATGAAAGCGATAAACGAAAAAAAGAGAAAGGGACAGTTAGATAAAGAAGAATTGAGAATCAACGCCCACAAAAAAATAAACAGGGTGTTGGACATTATAAGAAATTTGATCAAAGAAAAAGAAAGCTCTCTGGACCTTGTCAATGTTCAGAGAGCTAGTGTCTTGTGGGAGGAGTCTCCTTATTGCCAGTACCTAAGGAGCCTTCCTCTAAAGCTAAATCGGGCCAATTGGGATCGGCCCTGAGTTCTTCCGCGGCCCTTTGCAAAAGAGAAACAGCGGAAACGATTGGGAGGATGTCTTTTCCTTTTCCTTCCCCTTCCTTCCTTCCTCTTTCATTACTTCTCACAATTTTTTTGGTTTTCACAACTTATCCCTCCCATTGTTTGGATTGTGAGCGATGATGTAATGTATCCTATTTTATGTAATAAGTCAATATGAATCGGCAGAAATTTGTTTTAGCAATAGTTGTTTTTTTGATCTTGGTGCTGGGGGGAGGGTATTTTGCTCTAGTAAGATATAAAAAATACCTTGTCGAAGAAAAAATAACGGAAGACGGGGAAAGCGACGAAGATAAAAAAACCGCCACGGGACAGTCTGTAAATGGCACTTCCCCATTGCCGGTGACGGACACTCCAGAAGAGTCCAGCTCTCCGACTGCTGTTGGTCAAATTCCAATTGATTTTAGTAACAACCAGCCAAAAAGCAACCAGCAAAATATGGCTTTAAAGGATATTTCGTTGGATACTGATACTTGGCGGACATACGCAAACAAAAAGTACGGTTATTCTTTCAAATTTCCCGGAGAATTTGACAATCGTGAATGCAAAAATGAAAATCCTTGCAAATTTGGGCAGGTGTATGAAAAGGACGGGGGCAATTTGGTTTGGATTACGGCGCAAAGCGACGGAAGGGGTTGGCCATATGTGACTGTGGCGCACTATGACAACGCGAATTTAACATTGGCCAAAAAACAAAAACTGATTGATTGGTTTAAGGCCAAGTTTCAAGGGGAATCCGTCCCACAAGATTACAACTATGAGATAAGAACTCTCAAGGGCGATCCCAAAAAAGCTGTGAAAATTAGTTTTCCGCAAACGCCGCAATCCTATGCCAAGGAAGAAATATATTTTGCTGATGGCGGAAACGTTTTCCAAATACAGCTTTTGGATACCAACAAATCCGAAGCTTGGGAATTCTACAATCGCTGGTTAGAATCTTTCGTTTGGGGTAAATAAAAAAACGGATTTGAAATGAAAAACCCGGGCGTTGCCGGGTGAGGGTGAAGTTTGATTGACGCGGGAGGCATCTCCCTTATTTTATCATTTTCAAGAGGGCGCCTACCAGATCTACTACCTGGTCCCTTATCGGGTCCTGCACGGGACCGGTGTGGGGCGCGAAAATGATTACGAAAGCTAACATGCTGGTAAGGACAATGACTACGGACCATTGCCCCCAACTGATTCCGCAGCGGTCTTCTTGGTCGCTTTCCATTGGATTGGTTCCCTCCTTATCCTTGATATGGATGTAAGATAGACCAGTATTTTGGTAGCCGCAAGCCGTTATTAAACAATCAAATCATCTGTAAATTGCGATCATCAGCCGGATGTCCAGCCGATCCGGTCGGATGTACTTTCCCCGGAAATCAAACCAGACTTTTTTGAAGTCGTCTCTTGTGAGTTTACGGATCCGGCCGATTTCAGGATCTTGCAGGTAAATGTACTTGTCGTCTAGCCCGGCAACGATTGAGTAATGCCCATCGGCAACCTCGGAATCGCCGTGATCGTTTCGGCCACGGGTGAACCAATCAACAATTACCGGCACTTTTTTGTTGAGCCATTTCTCCAGGTCTTTAAAACTACTATTTCTTTTGACCTTTACGCTGAAGCCGAGTTTTTTCGCTACCCGTACTGCATCTTTGTTGGTGGTTCCCAGTTTCTTTGAGTGTCGCATAATTTTTGCCAACTCTGCTTCGCTCTTTTCAATTCCGTAGTAGCCCAAAACCATTTTCATAGTTGCCGGCCCGCACATTCCCATATTTGGGGTTTCCTGATACGGCTTGATTTTGATAAATTTTTTCATAAGCCGGTAGTCTAATTATTAATTTCTAAATGCGTAGTGTCGTTAACAAGGATTGGCAAAAAATTTCCGTTTTTATCTATCTCGAAAATAGTTATGGATGTATTTCCGATTTTTTCGATTGCTTCAATTTTTTCGGGTGGTAGCTTCTGTTCGTAGATAATTTTTTTGATACCGCCGTGTGAAACAATTAAAACAGTATCGTTCTTATGCTTATCAAGAATATCGTCAATAAAGTTGGTCACCCTCTCATTCATTTTAGAGTCGCTTTCAATTCCTTCGGGAATACTCTTCCAATCCCAGTTTTCCGAGTAAGTTTTGCCTTGGTATTTCCCAAAAAAACGTTCTCTCAAGCGCTTGTCGAATTGGACTGTTAAATCTTTATGGAATTTTGCAATTTCGTTGGCGGTATCAACTGCCCGCTTGAGATCGCTGGAGTAAATCGCACCGAGCTTTTCTTTTTTCAGTCTTCTGGCAACCTTCTTTGCTTGTTGTTTGCCGATTTTTGACAATCGTCCTCCCAAATGCCCTTGGACAATTCTTTTGGAATTCTCAACGGTTTCTCCGTGGCTGGTAATAATTAATTTCATGATTGGTCAAGCTTTCTTTATTTATTTGCCTAAAACTATTATAGCTTTCCCCCCTCAATATAGCGATGTTTAACCGGATTAGCAAATTGAAAGTCAATAATCAATTTACTGTAGTTAAATGTCTACTTAACTTACATTCGTGAGAGGAGTAGACATTTTTATTTCATTGGAATATAAGTAGGTAATTTTTAAGTGTTCAGTTTAATTTTATAAAAATGAGGACTTATCACAAACTATCATTGGCTAAAGCGGTAAAACTGTCTTCCCCAAAACCTATTTTAGAACTCTCGGAAAGCCAGATAGAACAATTAAGAGGTTACGGGAAAATATTATTGGTAGTACTTGCGTTATCAAGCGTTTTGACTATTGCCGCTGTAATGCCTGGAGCGCTTGCGGCTATCAAGATTTTTCAAAAATTAAAACTGGGGGAAAAGTCAAACTATCAGCAAAAAACTTTAAAAATAACAAAAACCTTTTATTATTTAAGGCAAAAGGGTTATATAAAGACTTTTTTTGAGCGGGGCGAGCATAGGATTGTTCTGACCGAGAAGGGACTTAGAAGAATAAGTGAGCTTAAATACGAAGCTCTTTTTATTCCAAAGCCAAAGAAATGGGATAGAAAGTTTTGGCAGGTAGCGGCGGATATTCCCACCAAATATCGCAGCGGAGCTGACTCCTTTAGGTTAAAGGTTAAAAAATTAGGTCTATTTCCTCTTCAAAGGACACTGTGGTTCTACCCATTTGATCTCAGAAATGAAATTGATTTCGCATCCCGTTTTTACAGAATAGAATCTTATGTAACGGTGATGAGGGTTGATAAGCTTGATCCTGCAGATAAAAAGACTATCAGAGAGTATTTTGAAGAGAAGGGTTTAATATAATTTTACACTTTAAATTAAATTATCTACTGTATTCACGAATGTGAATCAAGTGGATAATTTTTACCAAAAGCATGTTGTCTTGATTTTGTTGTTGTTAACTGGTAATTTGAGTATGTTAGGCGAATACGGTTTTTTTGACTTTCAGTCAGTCTGGAGAGGTGCCAGAGTGGTCGATCGGGCCGCACTCGAAATGCGGTGTCGCCTCCCCGGCGACCGTGGGTTCGACTCCCACCCTCTCCGCCTTTGATCTGTACCCCATAAAGTGGACACAAAGTCCAGTTTTCTTTTGTTAAGATAATTAATAATCTTTAACAAAAGAACATGAGAACTACATTTTCGGAAGAAGAAATTGCCCGGTTAAGGCAGAACCCTTGTGTCTTCAGTTGCACCGATAATTCGGTGAACTACACTTACGAATTCAAAAAACGGGCTTTGGAATTGCATAAGGAAGGGGTAACAGCCAAAGAGATCTGGAAGCGATCGGGTTTTGAGGTTAGCAAATGGAAGCCGTATTACTTCCGCTTAACATTGAGGGACTGGAAAAAGATCGTAAAGAAACACGGAATGGAAGGGCTCCTGAAGCCCGGCGGCGTGCAATACGACAAGGGGCCGGACAGTACGCCGAAAGACAAAATCAAGCGGTTGGAACTCCAGGTTAAATACCTTGAAGCTGAAAACGATTTTTTAGCCAAACTCCGGGCCAAAAGAGCGGAGTCAAACTCAGGCCTTGCGAAAAATACAGAATCATTAAAAAATTAGAATCCGACGTGAATGTCCTTTGCGGGCTGGCCGGGGTTTCCAGGAGCGGATACTACAAATGGCTCAAAACTGCTGATCTCCCGGATAAAGATTACAGCGATTACTTGAAGATCAAAGAAGTCTTCGAGAAAGGCAAGGGTAAATTGGGCTGGAGGAGCATCAAAATGAGGCTTCCGGAGATGAATCACAAGAAAATACAGCGGATTATGAGGAAATACGAGCTGGTAACCAGGGTGAGGAGAAGAAACCCATACAAAGCTATTATGAAGAAAAGGCTGGAGCACAGGACATTTCCGAACAAGCTGGAAAGGCAGTTCTACCAAATCGTTCCTTTCAAGGTTTTCTGCACTGATATCACCTATCTGCCGTTTTTACAAGGATTTGCGTATTTGTCAGTGGTGAAGGATGTTGCCAGCGGTGAGGTGGTGGCCTGGAACGCCTCGCTTTACCTCGATATGCTCCTGGTAGTGGAAACGGTAAAAAACATGCCCCAGAACCTGTGCCCGGATGCCATGATCCATTCCGACCAGGGCTTTCATTACACCAACCCGTCGTACATTAAAACCGTGCAGGAAACAGGGATGGCCCAATCCATGTCGGGCAAGGGAAACTGCATAGACAACGCGCCCGTGGAATCCTTCTTCGGCCACATGAAGGACGAGCTGGAATACCGGTCATGCAAGTCGTTCGAGGAAGTCTATTTGAAAATCGGAGAATATATGCGATACTACAACTGCGAAAGAAAACAATGGACAAAGCAAAAGATGGCCCCGGTCGAATACAGGAACCATCTTTTGGCCCAGCTGGAGGGGCGAGGGTAGAGGGTTTGAAAATTGTCCACTAAACAGGGTACACATCACTTCGCCTAGGCCAGAGGCCCTAAACCATACGGTTCAGGGCTCCGCCTAGCTTAATTGGTATTGATAAAAGCCCGTCAAGTAATTGCCTCAACAGGTTTTTATTAAAGAGCTGTTCTTATAGTTAATTTTCCACCTCGTTCGCTCTCAAAGACAAGATCATTACCTACTTTACCAGCAATTAAATTTCTCAAACTGGCAACTAAGCTTTCCGGCATTACGCTTATTCGGTCTTTTTGCCCTTTTGCCTGTTTGATATGCACAGTTAGTTCTTCAAAGTCTAAATCTTGCACTTTTAGTGCAATAGTTTCGCTTACTCGTAGTCCTGCCCCGTAAGCAAGCGATAACAAAAGTTTGTGTTTTGTGTTCTTTGGTACCTCTTTTTAAGGACATTTCGGTAATAAAACTTGATAGCATTTAAAAACAAGTTTCTGCTTTGAGGTGATATTCCTTTTTGCTCACAGTGAAGTAAAAAATTCTTGATGTTATTCTGATCAAGTTCGGCTAAATTATTTGCTTTGAAGGAAAAGTATTTCTTTAAACCATAAAGATAACTCTTTATAGTTTTAGCACTATAGTTTTTGATTTTCAGTTCTCGCTCTGTTTTTTGAAGTTCTGTTTGCATAGACCATTGAAAAAAGTTATATTTAGGGTAGTTTTTATGTGGTTTAAATTTAAAATAACTTCGTATAATATACAAATTTCAATTGAAATTATGAAAATACATCGTATAACAACGAGTTAGATGAAATTAAGAAAAATTTTTATGACACATTCACCAGAATCATTGCCCGCCCAAGAAAACACAAAACTCGAAGTATCGCGAGAGAGTTTTTGCAACATATTTGATGAGAGTAAAAGAACCGAAGCAAAAGAATTATTCAAAAAAATTGCCGAAGAATACCAAGCCGAAACTCGTGAATATCATAATTTTGAGCATATTGAAAAAATGTTAGCCTTTCTACAGGCGTATGGGCAAAAAATTAAAGACCGTATCGGAGTAAAACTTGCTACATATTTTCACGATATTGTGTATGACACCAAAGCAAAAGATAATGAAGAACAAAGTGCACAATATGCTCAAAATTACTTAACTCGGCTTGGCATTTCTGAAGATGTGGTTAGTCATGTTTTGGTATTAATTCGAGCTACTGTAAAACATGAGGTTATTGAAAACGACACTGATTCGGCAATTTTTTTGGATGCTGATTTAGCAATATTGGGTTCAAGCGAAGAGATTTATGATAAATATGCCGCAAGAATTCGCAAAGAATATTCTTGGGTTCCAGACGATCAATATCGCATTGGTCGAAAAAAGGTTTTGCAAGATTTCTTGAACAGGCCAAGGATTTATTTTACAGAGCAGGCGGGCAAAGAGTTAGAACAACAAGCGAGAGCAAATATAGAAAGAGAAATTGCAAGGCTGTCATAAAAATTTTTCTTAACATCACCTAACAGCGTGTATCAGGTTCTCCGCCAAAGGCGGACTGGCAAGAAAAAATGTGTTAATAATTTTTCAAAGGTTGCGCTTTTTTCTTCACCCAAATTTCGCCTCCTATATGATAAAATATAAGGAAGTCGGCGAAACTTCTCATACACGCAAACATTATCGGAAATAAAATTTACATTTTTAGTGCAAAAAATATGGTTATCACAATTTGTGGCTCAATAAAATTTATGGCTCAAATGAAAAAAGCGGAAAAAAATCTTTCAAATCTTGGGCATGAAGTTCTAATGCCTGTTCAGGCGGAAGGTGTTGACTATTGGTCAGATGATCGCAAAAGTCGTGTAGAAGCGAAAAAGAAGTTTGAATTTATCGGTGAACATATGGATAAAATAAGAAAGTCTGATGCTATTTTGGTTGTTAATATTACGAAAAAGGAAATCGAAAATTATATTGGTGCCAACACCTTCCTCGAAATTGGTTATGCTCATTATAAAAAGAAAAAGATTTTTTTCCTTAATCCTATTCCAGACCAACCTTATATAATTGATGAAATTGAAACAGTTGAGACACAAATTATCAATGGCGATTATTCTAAGATAAAATAGTTTGGTGGTTTCACAATGAAAAATGTAAATTTTACATCCGATAACACGGCATATCTGGTTACGGCTTTTATGCAAAAGCCTCCACCCATATTTGCCTTCGCTACCTGCCTGCCGGCCGGCAGGCGCTACAGCAAACATCAGATATGCCGAAACGTTATAATGAATGGTTTTTTTTGACCCTTTAACTCAAAAAATGAAAACACTAGTAGTTTATTATTCGCGGACGGGGATGACAAAATTAAGTTAAAAAATGCCTAATAATGTTATCCAGTTTCGGTCCAAGCGGCTAGGAAAACATTTGAAAAAAAGATAAGAGAATTTTCTGTTGATAATTTAAAGTTATGAAAATTGAGGTCAAATTTGCCACCCGCGCTGGTTTATGGGTTAGTGATAAATTAACCATTCTCAAATTCTTAAGAATATTAGAATAGTATGAAATTGATTATAATCAGACATGGATGGGGAGACACAGAGGAAAACTAAAAAAATCGTTCGAAGGCATACAATAAAATAATTCAAGCGCTGCTCCTGGCAGCGCTTGGTGGAATGCGTTTGATTTGGCTAGCTATCCTAGCTATCTATGCATGCATCGTGGCATACTCTCCGAGCCATCCACCGCAGAAAGAGCAGTAGAAACTTGTCCCCCGGGATCCGGTAAGTATGCCTATACTGTCATATCTTGACTCGTTCGGTTTACCCTCAACCCAGAGACCGCAGAAATGGCAGTGATAGGCCATTGTTTCCTCGGGAGTCGATCTCTCGCTTTTTTCTGATGAAGGGATAACCGCTCTCGCGATAGGGATACTCGCTTGAGCGTAACGAAAATATCTGCTGTCGTCTACGCCCTTTATCTTCTCGTTGGACATCTTCTCAAAAAGATGGCCGCCTGTCGTCCGAAGATCAGAAAGATTAACAGCTACCTTCCCCTTTTCGATGGCAATCTGACGTTCAAGTTTATGTTTCTCGAGTTCGAGAAGGTGTATTGGGTAGGAAAGTTTCCCGATCTCTTCGTTAATTTCAGCTATTCTCTTCTCCATATCCTTTACATCCATAGCTCCGTACCTCCTTACAGAGAGTTAAGTACCTGCATCCAAACTATGATGTTTTATTGAGAATGTCAAAACTATTTAGTTAGTTCCAAAAGAACAAATTTATATTCCCCGTTGTCGTGCTTTTTCCTGCTGACGACTTTGCTGAACTCGGAATAATCGGGGAAGAAGGTGTCGGCGTCTACCGGCGCGTCATCAACGACCGTTAGATATAATTTGTCGGCGTGAGGCAAAGCTAAAGCATAAATCTGACCGCCGCCGATAATAAAGATCTCTTCAGGAGATTTTTTAGCTTCCAACAGCACCTCGTCTAAGGAATGCCTGACTTTCACTCCCGCGGTTTTAAAATTCTTGTCCAGCGTCACCACAATATTTTTGCGGCCGGGAAGCGGCTTCCCAATTGATAAAAACGTCCGGTCGCCCATCACGACCGTCTTACCTAAAGTTTTCTTTTTGAAATGTCGCATATCTTCCGGAATGTTCCAAAGCAGTTGATTGTTCCGCCCAATGGCGCGGTTTTTGCCGACAACGGCGATAATTGAAATCATGATTTTTTTCGATCGTATTTTTTCCCCGTTTCCTTGAATCCCCCGATATTAGCAATTTCGGCTTTAAGCGGTGGGTGGGGGTCATAATTTTCCAGCGTTATGTCTTCTAATTTGAAGTCATCAATATTTTTTATCTTGGGATTTAGTTTCAAGGTCGGAAGTGGCCGGGGCTTACGGGAAATCTGTTCCTTCACTTGGTCAAAGTGGTTGGAATAAATGTGCACGTCGCCAAAGAAATGCACAAATTCTCCTACGGGCAGGCCGGTAACTTGCGCTACCATTAGCAGCAGCAGCGCGTAGCTTGCGATATTAAAAGGCACTCCTAAAAACGAATCGGCGCTGCGTTGAAACATACCTAAATTTAATTTGCCGTCTACCACGCTGAGTTGATAAGTCGTATGGCAAAAAGGCGGTACTTCGTTGCGGTTTTTTGGGGACGCCATCTGATAAATGAAATCCGGGTTCCAGGCGGAAACCACGTAGGATTTGCGGTAAGGGTCGCTTTTGAGCCCGTCAATTACCCAAGCCAATTGGTCGATTTCCCGGCCGTCGCTTCCCGGCCATCTCCGCCACATCCGGCCGTAAATGGTGATTAAATCGCCCCATTTTTTGACAAAGTCGCTGTCTTTAGGCTCGGATTTGATTTTGGCGATGAAGTCTTTCTGGTTCAAGTCTGCAGGCGGATCGTTAGCTAGGCAGTGTTTATGATACCTCTTCCAAGCCCATTCATCCCAGATGTGCACGTCATTGTCCACCAAATATTTTATGTTAGAGTCGCCACTCAGAAACCAGAGCAACTCCGTAAAAATCCCCCGATGAAATGTCTTTTTGGTGGTGAGTAGAGGAAACCCTTCACTTAGGTCAAACCTGATCATTCGTCCAAATACAGAACGAATATACGGTGGTTCCTCGCCTTTCTTTTTATATTGCTCGAGCACTTCCGGGGTGAAAAACAGCTGTTTATCCGAGCCGTTTTCCATAATGTCTTTGAGTAATTCTAAATATTGGTATTCAGGATGTTTTTTCATAAACCGGGAATTTTTTACAAAGGGCGATTACTTCTTGGCGGATGGATTCTAGCTTGTTATCGTTATTGTAGTTTTTCAGAGCATCAACAATCCAGTGAACAATCATTTTGATCTCTTTCTCCTTCATGCCGCGGGTGGTTACGGCCGGGACGCCGATGCGGATACCACTGGGGTCAAGCGGTGGGCGGGGATCATCAGGAATAACATTTTTGTTGAGTGTAATTCCAACTTTATCCAAAGCTATCTCGGCTTCTTTACCGGTTAGCCCGATACTGTTGTAAACATCTACTAAAACCATGTGGTTATCGGTGCCGCCAAACATAATTTTATAATGGTATTTTTTGAGTTCTGTCTCTAAAACCTTAGCATTTTTGATAATTTGGCGGGCGTAATCTTGAAAATCCGGTTTTAGGGCTTCGCCCAGACAAACGGCCAGAGCGGCGATTTGGTGCATATGAGGGCCGCCCTGAAAACCGGGAAAGCAAGCTTTGTCAATTGCCTCCGCGTATTTTTCCCGGCACATAATCATTCCTCCGCGCGGTCCACGCAGAGTTTTATGAGTAGTGGTAGTAACGATGTCAAAGTACGGCACCGGGTTGGGAATGGCTTTTCCGGCGATCAGCCCTGCAATATGGGCAATGTCAATCATTGAAACAGCGCCAACTTTTTTAGCGATATCGCGGAACTTTTGGTAATCTAATTGCCGGGTGTAAGCGGAAAAACCGGCCAAAATCATTTTTGGTTTTTCCTGAAGAGCCATTTCCTCCAGTTTTTTGTAGTTAATTTTTCCGTTTTTTTCGGTTTTATAGCGGATGAAGTTGTAAATTTTGGCGGAAAGGGTAACGGGATGTCCGTGAGTAAGGTGGCCGCCGTGCGAGAGATCCATACCCAGAACTTTATCACCGGGTTGCAAAACCGCGCTGTAAGCGATCATATTAGCCGGCGCGCCAGAAAGAGGCTGGACGTTAATATGCTCCGCGCCAAACAGTTTTTTGGCGCGTTCTATGGCGATATTTTCAATAATGTCGGTATAAGTTTGCCCCCCGTAGTATCTTTTGGCCGGATAACCTTCTGAATATTTGTTAGTAAAAGCGCTGCCCAGTGCCTCAAGCACCGCTTCGGATACATAATTTTCCGAAGCGATTAGTTCCATTCCCTCCTGCTGGCGTTTGATTTCTCCCCGAATGGCTTCATAAACCGCCGGATCCTGCTGCTTTAGGTGTTTCATGTTTCTTTATTTATTACTCAAATTGTCATCCTCCGGCTCCCGTCCGAACGGCTGTTCAGCCGGGCGGGTGACCGGAGGATCCAAACATATAATCATTAAAACACTTCCTTTTCCCCTTGACAATTCGTAATTCCGTGCTTTAATTCGCTGTCCGTAAAATACGGGCAATACTTTAAATAGGCGAAGGAGGAACCGCCATGACCGAAAATGGAACCGCCTCCCAGCAAGTGCCTGGGTGGTATGTGGAATTTCAGTTGGCTGTGCTTCGTGCGTTGCCTCGTGACATCAGCCAAGAAATTGCGGATGGATGGAGAGAGAACGGAAAAGCACTTGCTAAGGCGTTTCGTGAGGTGTTATTCCCGCTCTCCGATGTGCCGGAAGACCATCGTACAATTTTATCGGATTGGCAGAACTTCTACCAACAGCTTTTCGGAAAAGAGTATGATTTCTCTGGAGTTCGAATCCCGGAAAAGCCCAGCGATGGCCGGTGGCGATTGCTCATCATTATCGACCTTTCGCTGGAGCAGCTATACGCCAAATGCAAGGAGCTGTTTCCCTGCTTGCGGTGGACGGATGAGAACCTCGACAAGATTGTCATTCGGAACGAACGTGATGCCAAGAATGGGGCTTACGCCATATGGGTCAGAGATGAAGTCGAAGCGGACGAGGATCTTAAGGGTCTCTCCGCCAACGACATTGAGGCCAAAAAAATTACATCCGAGACCTTGGTGGAACGCTTAACGCATGAGTTAAAGTTCTTCGACGAGACAGGAAAGCACCTTGATGTCAAGAACATCACTCTTTGCGCGGGTTCTCGTTATTCCGTCGGCAGCATTCCGCACGTGTACTTCAATCCCGATCACGGCCGGGTCGACGTGTACTGGTCTCATCCGGACTACCGCTACGTCTTTCTGCGTGTTCGCCAAGTGGTTTCTTGATCTTTCCCTTGTTCATTCTTTCTTTTACCCTTGGGTTTTGCTCCAGGGGTATTTTTTTGGTTAAATTATTTTTGGCTAATACAACCGGCTCTAAGGAGTAGCGGTTTGCCTCAAAAAATCAAGAAACTGCTTGTCCGGTTTTGGAGGAGATTCTCATTAAAAATGGGATGCTTCGTAAATAACTCCGGAAAGATCCGGTAAACCCAGATAATCTTGGAAAAGATTACCGGTGAAACAGATGAAACCGGGCAAAAAGCGCGGGTTCTCGTTATTCCGACGGCAACATTCCGAACGTGAACTTCAATCCCGATAACGGCAAGGTCAACGTGAACTGGTACAATCCGGACAACCGCAACGACAATCTGCGTGTTCGCCAAGAAGTTTCTGGCAGCAGGGAGAGTTAAAACTCTCCCTGGTTGTTTTCCAGGTATTTTAACCAGCCGTTTGCCATTTTGGAAACTTCCAGCAGTTCTGCCGAAAGCATAAGATATTTGCTTTCTTTAATGATTTTAATTTCCTCTTCCAAACGGACAAGATTTTTCATAGTCTCGATATCGACTCTCAATGACTCAAGCAGTAGGATCTTGCCTTCCTTTTTGGACAGGGCTGATTTAATCACTAAAACTAGCGAATCCAAACATAATTGCTCAATTTTAGCATGGATACCGAAGCGATCCTTTTTGGGCATTTTCAAAGCGGCGAGGTGGAGAGCCTTGTAAAAATCCCTGATCTTACTTATCAGGGGCAGGTCAACAGCGTTGGGGGGGGTCTTAGCGGAAGAGTTCATGGAAATTTATTTTCAAAAATAATAGGTATCGGAAACCTTTTTGCCGCTTGGCGGGAATTTTCCCGTAGCAAGAAAAAGAAAAAGGACATAGCCCAACTTGAGTTCAATCTGGAAGAGAATCTATTTACGCTGCATGAAGAACTTAGCAGAAAAATTTATACCCACCAACCTTACGAATCTTTCTACATCTGCGATCCTAAATTGAGGCATATCCATAAAGCGTCTGTCCGCGACAGAGTTTTACATCAAGCGGTTTTTAGAACGTTGTATCCGATTTTCAACAAGCAGTTTATTTTTGATTCTTATTCTTCCCGGCTTAGCAAAGGAACGCATGCAGCCGTGAAAAGACTCGAAGCTTTTGCTGTAAAAGCCGGTCAAAATAACAGAAAAAATATTTTCGCTCTCAAATGCGATGTTAGCAAGTTTTTTGACTCGATTGATCAGAATATTCTCCTGAAACTTCTCATAAAAAAAGTTGACGATGTTGGCACCATTTGGTTACTGGAAAAAATTATCAGAAGTTTCAAAAAGGGTTTAGGCAGAGGGTTGCCGTTGGGCAACGTGACCAGCCAGCTTTTTGCTAATGTTTATTTGAATGAGCTAGACCAGTTTGTAAAACACGAATTAAAGGCAAAATACTATATTCGTTATTGCGATGATTTTTTAATTCTGTCGGGAAATAAAAATTGGCTGGTGAAACAAATCAAGCCAATCAGAATATTTCTTCACAAAGAACTAAAATTAGAATTGCATCCCAATAAAGTTTTTATCCGCAAACTCCGCCAGGGGATTGATTTTTTGGGATACGTTGTTTTGCCGTATTATACTGTGTTGCGGACGAAGACTAAAAAGAGGATCTTTAAGAAGATTAGGCAGAGGAAATTAGAGTTTGAAACGGGGAAAATTTCAAAGGGATCTTTTGAGCAGTCGTTGCAGTCTTATTTGGGAATTTTGAGGCATTGCGAAGGTTACAAAATTAGAGAAAAAATAAACAAACTTGCTGATTATCCTGGATTCCCGCTGGAGTTTACCCCGTAGTTTCATACGGGGCGGGAATGACAACGGAAGGGGATTCTTCGACTGCGCTCGGAATGACAAAAGAATGCGTAGTAAAGTAGAAGATCCTGAAACCTGCCTACCGGCAGGCAGGCAAGTTCAGGATGACAACAAGACCCGGCTATAGAACCGGGTTTGGACAATTTAGCAATATAACAGTATAATCTATTTTCTTCTCTTCTTTTTTCTTCTTCTCAGGATGTATTTATCGGAAGCTTTGAATTTTTGGCGGGTTTTGAGACCCTTGGCCGGTTTTCCCCAAGGAGTTTTGGGGTTTTTAAGGCCAATCGGCTGGTTGCCTTCGCCGCCGCCGTGAGGATGGTCAATCGGGTTCATCACTTTACCCCGCACTTGCGGCCGGCGGCCCATCCAACGTACCCGGCCGGCCTTGCCGATGGTAATAGTATTATGCTCAATATTGCTAACTCTTCCAATGGTGGCCATGCACTGATCGGGCACAATTCTTATCTCAGTGGAGGGCAGTTGCAATTGGGTAAAGCCGTTTTCATTAGCCATGACAATCGCGGCGGAACCGGCAGAGCGGACAATCTGGCCGCCTTTGCCGGGCACCATTTCAACGTTAAAGACTTCCGTCCCTACCGGGATGCGAGAGAGAATCGTCCGGTTGCCTTTTTTAATCTCAGCGTCCCGAGAAAAAATAATTTTGTCCCCGGCTTTTGCTCCCTGCCAGCTCAAAACATATCTTTTTTCCCCATCAGTAAAAACTAAAAGCGCGATAAATCCTGAACGGTTAGGATCTTTTTCCACTACGATTACTTTGGCGGAAATATCAATTTTTTTGCACTCAAAATCAATTCTGCGAAGCCTCTTTTTGTGCCCCCCGCCGCGGTGGCGGACGGAAATTTTCCCGCTGCTCATCCGGCCAATCTTGCGATTTTTTCCGAATAATAAAGATTTTTCCGGCTTTTTCTTTTTGTCAAAGCCAGAGGCGACGAAAGACAACGTTCGTTTACCCTGATTTTTAATTTTGCGGATCTTAATTGCCATGGCTAAAAGTGTTATAAAATTCTAAGCACTAAGTTCTAAGTTCCAATAAATCTTAAATTATAATTTTCAAACTGGTGCTTAAAATTTATTGGAGCTTATAATTTTGAATTTAGAGTTTTTTTGAAATAAGCTTACTTGGATTTTTTAAGACTTTCCCCTTTAACCAGCGTTACGATTGCTTTCTTGGCTTTTTTACCTTTTATTCCCTTTCCGTAGCGGCGCATAACCTTCTTTTGCCGGCGGGGCATAATATTAACATCCTTAACCTTCACTCCGTATATTTCTTCAACGGCTTTACGCACCATAATTTTATTGGCACTGTGCTTTACCAGAAAAGTATGTTTCCCCTGCTGTTCAGCCGCTACTACTTTCTCAGTCGTTATAGGTTTAATAATAGTATCTTTTAGTGAGTCATTTTTCATCGTGTTTCATTAGTCTGTCTTCAATTATCTTTATGGCCTCTTTCTCAGCCAAAACAAATTTATGAGTTAAGAAATCAAGCATATTTATGCCGGAAGCTAACTTTACCTTAACTTTAGGCAAGTTTCGACTGGCGCGATTTAGCCCTTCATTCTTTTTAGCTGTTACCAGTAAAACTGGTTTATAAGTAAAACCAAAATTAGCTAAGATTTTTACCAGTTCTTTGGTTTTCGGCTTATCAATGTTTAAGTTTTCTACTACTTTAAGCTCTTTATCTTCCACTTTAGACTTGATGGCCATGGCCAGAGCAAGCTTGCCTGTCCTTTTATTGATCTTGGATTTGTAATTGCGGGAATTACGGGGGCCAAAAGTGATTCCACCGCCGCGCCACAAGGGGCTCCTAATGGATCCAGCCCGGGCCCGGCCGGTTCCCTTCTGCCTCCAAGGCTTTTTCCCTCCCCCGCGCACTTCTCCCCGGGTTTTGGTATGAGCGGTGGGGACTCTCCGGTTATTTTTAAGAGCTACGGCCGTTTGGTGAACTAAGACCTGGCTAAATTCAACAGGAAAAGTCCTGTCTTCCAACTCAACTCTTTCTATTTCCTCCCCTTCTAAATTGTGTACTGGCAACTTCATGAAATGTAAAGTTTAAAATGCAAAGTGAAAAATTTTAGTGTCCCGCCTATCGCGATGGGCGGGACGGATTTTTTATAATCGGTGCCGCAAGGAGACACAATAATTTTTAACTTTGCACTTTTAACTTTGCATTATCTTTACCTGTCCTCCCCTTCTCCCCGGTACTGCCCCTTTCACAGCAATTAATTTTTTTTCCTGGTCTATCCAGGCAACTTTTAGATTATTGACGGTAATCTGAACGTTGCCCATTCTGCCAGCCATTTTTTTCCCCTTGCGAACGTGCTCCGGAAAGGAAGATCCGATTGACCCTCCCGATCGCAACACGTGCCGATGGCCGTGAGTTTTGGGGCCACCCGCGAAGTTATGCCTTTTTACCACTCCCTGGAAACCCTTCCCCTTGCTAGTGCCGATAATTTTTATCTTGTCTCCGGGCGCGGGAAAAGAATCAACGGTTTGGTCAGTATCTTCCGGGAAGCATTTAATTAAAGTAATCGCCTCAACCTCTCCCTTTTCATTCCATTGTTCCGACATGCCGAGTTTTTCGCCAAGAATAAATTTCATTGCTTGTAAATTGTAATTTGTAACGTGTAACTTTTAGCACAAGAAACATCCAAGAATTTTAAAACTCAAATTCCTCTTGAGTTCTAAAAGCTATAAATTACACGCTATACGTTACGCGAATTACATCTTGATCTCCACATCCACTCCAGCCGGAAGATCAAGGTTAGTAAGAGATTCAATGGTTTTTGAAGTAAAATTTTCAATGTCAATAAGTCGTTTGTGGGTACGCATCTCAAATTGGTCGCGGGCGTCTTTATGGACAAAAGTAGATCGGTTTACGGTGTACCGGCGCATCTTTGTGGGCAAAGGCACCGGTCCCTTTACTGAAGCCCCAGTCCTTTCGGCAGTCTCAACGATCTGCTTCGCCGAAAGGTCAATGACGCGGTGGTCATAAGCTTGTATCTTGATTCTGATGCGATTTTTATCTTCTTCTGCCATAATTTATCAATAATCATTAGGGTTCAGGACGTTGCCCCGAACCCCGTTGCGACTGTTAGATTACTTGAAATTGCCAAATTTTTGGTTACTTAGTAATTTCCGTGACAACTCCGGCGCCTACGGTTCTGCCGCCTTCCCGAATGGCGAATCTCATTTCCTTTTCAACCGCTACCGGTTTTATTAGCTTAATCTTGAATTTCATGGTGTCGCCGGGCATTATCATTTCTACTCCTTCCGGCAGGGTGACTTCCCCGGTTACGTCGGTCGTGCGGACGAAAAATTGGGGCTTGTAGCCGGAGAAAAATGGAGTGTGGCGGCCGCCCTCTTCTTTGGTAAGAATGTACACCTCGGCTTCAAACTCGGTGTGAGGAGTGATGGAGCCGGGTTTGGCAAGCACCTGGCCTCTTTCCACATCTTCTTTCTTGGTACCGCGGAGCAGGATGCCAGCATTATCGCCGCATTGTCCTCGGTCAAGCTCTTTGTTGAACATCTCAATACCGGTAACCGCCGTTTTTTGGGTGGAGCGCAACCCAACAATTTCCACTTCTTCGCCCAGATTTACGACGCCTCGCTCAATTCTGCCGGTTACTACCGTTCCCCGGCCTTCAATGGAAAAAATGTCTTCAATAGGCATCAGAAAGGATTTCTCCGTGTCGCGAACCGGTTCCGGGATTTTTTCATCCAGAGCGCTTATCAATTCCAGGATTTTTTTACAATTTTCGTCATTCAAGTCTTTTGCTTCCAGAGATTTTAAGGCGGATCCTTTGATTATGGAAGCGCTGTCTCCGTCAAATTCATATTTTTTAAGCAGTTCGCGAATCTCCGCTTCTACCAAGTCAACTAGTTCTGGATCGTCAACCTGATCAACCTTGTTAATAAAGACTACAATTTCCGGTACGCCTACTTGGCGGGCAAGTAAAATGTGTTCCTGAGTTTGCGGCATAGGGCCGTCGGTGGCGGCAACAACCAAAATAGCTCCGTCCATCTGGGCGGCGCCGGTGATCATATTTTTCACGTAATCAGCGTGCCCCGGGCAATCTATGTGAGCGTAGTGCCTTTTGTCGGATTCATACTCAACGTGGGCGGTAGCGATGGTGATGCCTCGTTCTTTTTCTTCCGGCGCGGAGTCAATTTCGTCCACTCCTTTCTGGGAGGCGGGCTTGCCGGCTAAGTTGAGACAGTGCAATATTGCGGCTGTCAAAGTGGTCTTGCCGTGGTCAACGTGACCTATGGTTCCCACATTCACGTGGGGTTTGGTGCGACTAAATTTTTCTGCCATTTTTTTCTTGGGCTCTCAAACTTTAAAATTTATAAGTTGAGAAAGCCAGTTAATGATTAGCTATTAGCACTAATAATTTATAAACAAAAACTTAAAAATAAGCAAATTTTCTCGGATTTGCCAAAATCCCCTTCCGTAAAACCGTTTAAGTTGTCTGGTCCGTATAGTTGATTACGGTATTGAGAATGCCTTATATTAAAAAGATTGTCAAGAAAAAGGTTAGGAAACGTAGAGGTTTAGAGAAAATATAAAATTGAGGTATAAGATTGGTATGATCTCAAAAAAAGAAAACCGTTTACTTAAGACGAGCTTGAAGTGGTCTCGGTGGGTTAATTTTACCTGTTTATTTCTTCTTTTTGCCATCGCGCTTTCTTATTGCGGTTATTTTACGACACTTCCAATTTTGGGAGGATTTTTAGTTTTGGGCGTAACTAGCGGCGCCTTTTCTTCCTTAGTAGATTACTGGATGAATTTAAGAAAAGAAAGTTTTAGTTTAACGACAATTTTTCTGGCGTTTTGTCTGGTTATTTCGGCGGCATTGACTTATTCCCACTCGCCTTTCCCGGCTTTTTCCGGCCGGGACGAAGGCTCTTACGCAAACGCGGCAATCTATCTGGCAAAGCACGGTTCAATTAATTTTCAGTTGCCGCTCCTTGCGCACCTAAAAGGCGAAGGCCCGGCTCATCAATCATTGAATTTCCCCGGATTTGTGATCAGGGGAGAGTATCTGTCTTCCCAGTTCAGCCCCGCTTATTTTGTCCTGCAAGCTTTGTTTTATAAAATATTTGGATTTATGGGCAGTTTCTTTTTGGTAAATATTTTTTTAGTGAGCGGAGGGTTGATAGGATTCTTCTTTTTCTTCCGGCTGTTCTTTTCCCGTTCGGTCTCAGCCGCCGGCATGGCGGCGCTGGCATTCAACTTTTTACTGCTCTGGTTTTCTCGCTTTTCACTCTCGGAGAACCTTTATTTCTTTCTGTTTGCCAATCTAATGCTGTTTGTTGGGATTAGCGTTAAATACGGTATTTCAAAAGAGTTTTCCTTGCCGATAATGCTGGGAGCGGCAATGTTGCCCCTCACTAGGCCGGAAGGATGGTGGACGCTACTCTGGATTTTTATCGGCCTGGCGGCAGTGTTTTTCAAGCGCAAGATCAATTGGGGATGGGAAAAGATGTCGCAATGGAGGAGAAGAGGGGAATTCCTTAGCTTTGTAGTTATGGCGGTGGGAGCGGAATTTGTTTTGATTTATACTTTAGCGGCACAGTTTCCGGTTTATTTGCGCCTCATTAAGGATTGGTTAAGTTGGATTGACCAAAAAAGCAACTACCAGTCATTAACTTCGGGTACATTTAACTTTTCTGATTTCTGGGAAATAATCTTTTCCTTTTTCCCTTCTTTTTCAAAGATTGCTTATTTTTGGAGGGTGGAATGGATTTATGGAGTTTTGGTTTTTGTTTTGCCCGCCTTTTTGCTGTTTGGAGTAATGATTTTGAAAAGAGACTGGATTTTTTCTATTTTTGAGCGGAACACGGCCAAAATCTTATTTTTCTTAAGCATTCCCTCCTGGGCGGCCTTATTTTCACCCCAAATTTCTGTCGATCACCCCTGGATGTTGCGCCGTTTTTACCCGGTCCTTTTACCGTTAAGCGTATGGTTATTAGCGCTTTTGGTCAGTAAGTTATTGCGGAAATTGGCTGAAGACAGCAGAAAAGTAGCGCTTTCTTCTTTTCTGGCATTAATGCTGCTTCCGACGCTACCGGCCAATGCGTATTTTTTGGGCATCAAGGAGAATGCCGGCAGGGAGAAAATTTTTTGGCAGCTGGGAAGTATTTTTGGGGAGAAAGACTATGTTTTTTTTGAAAGGGAAGCCAGCGGCGACGGTTGGAAAATGTGGGCGGAACCCCTTTCCTCTCTGAAAGGAATAAACAGCGCTTACGTTTATTCACCCGAAAACCTGGCGGCAGATAAAAAATTCTTAGAGGATAACATTGATTCGGGCGGACGGAATTTCTTGGTTGCCGGAAGTAATTCTTATTGGTTTGACCACGAAATTGCCAAAAAATACGATTTAATGCTGGAGCGAGAGTTGACTTTTAAAAACAAAGAGCTTGACTTGCGGAAAGATTCGGCTGGCTTCCCTTTATTTTCCAGCAAGACCCATACCGTCAAAATCTACCGGCTGATTCCGAAGTAAAAATTATTTAGCCGTGTTAGAATTGCGAAAGTGGACTTAAAATTAAAATAAAAAAAATGAAAAAATGCCGAGGGTTTACTATAGTGGAGGTGGTAATAGTGCTTTTCATCATTGGCTTGATAACGACTTTAGCGGCTTTAGGATTTTCCAAAGCTAATCGCCAAAAACAACTAGATAGCGCGGCCAGGGTGGTTAAAAGCGCGATTTCTAACGCCAGAGATTATGCTCTGTTTGGGCAAGAGGTGGAAGGCAAATACCCTTGCGGTTTTGGGGTGGTGTTAAATAAGGATTCAGGAGAAAGCTCTGGAATTAAGACGGTTTATGTTCAAAACGCCGATCGGATAGAGGTAATGGAAACGGATAACACTTGCGACGATAAAGTGAAAGGGTCTTCCGTGAAGCTTGCCGTTATGGATGGGCAAGAAGAGCAGGAATGGGCCGACTCGGTTTTGCTGACCGGCATTAAAAACATTTCCGGAGGAGCGGAAAGTTGCTCAATTATTCTATTCTCTGCTCCGCGCAGCGGCTCGTACTATTGCAGTTGCGACGCCTGCCCTCCCACGGGAGACACAAACTGCGCTTGCAGCGTCTTTTCCGATGACAGCGGGGAGCTAAACGAGAAATATTTCCAAACGGAATTTGAAATTGTGGAAGGCATTCTTTCTGACACTCTCAGCCAGAAAATCTACGCCAGCGGGAATACAGAAGAAGTGCAGTAGGAGGGGGCGAGAAACGAGAAAGAGGAAAGGGGGAAAGGAAGTTTTTTAAACATTTTTGACAAAATTTTTATTTGGCACTTAACTAAATTTACAATTTAGGAAAGTTCTTCAAAGACCACAAGCACCGGATAAGACTTGTGTAGGGGATTTAGCAAGGCGCCTCCGCGCTCTTTGCGTGTTTTTTCTACATGAGTTCTGCTTTACGCAGGACTTTTTGTCTTAGTTACCAAGTTACCAAGTAATCCAAATCAAGGGATTTTACTTGGAACTTGGAAACTTTCGAACTTTCAAACTAATTTTATGCTTACTAAATTACAGAAGGAACAATTAGTAAAAGAGCTCAAAGAGCAGATGGACCAAAGCAAGGTTGTGGTGATGGCGAACTTTCACGGTTTGACCATTGGGGATATGAGCGACCTAAAGAAAGAAATCAGGGAAGCCGGCGGGCGGATGCAGGTGATAAAGAAAACGCTCGTGAATATTGCTCTAAAGGAAAGAGGCATTGATTTTGATACCCGGAAATTTGCTGGACCACTCGTATTTATTTTTGGCCCTGAGGAAACCGCCATTCCCAGAAAGATTTGGGGTTTTTCTCGCAAGAACGAAAATTTGAAAGTAGAAGGCGGAATACTGCTCTGCCTGCCGGCCGGCAGGCAGGACGAAATAGTCGCTAAGTCAGACATTGAGGCGTTGGCGAAATTGCCGTCCAAAGAAGAGCTGCTGGGCAAAATTGTGAGTACTATTCAGGAGCCGGTCAGTGGTTTTGTTAATGTGCTAGCTGGCCCTGTGAGGTCGTTTGTCCAGGTAATGAAAGCGATAGCAGAAAAATAGACTTCAAGATTATTACTCGCTCCGAAAAGTTTTTTCAGAG
>VGKB01000007.1 GCA_016867255.1 Candidatus Moraniibacteriota bacterium | reverse complement strand
AATTTTTCCAATAACTCTACCGTGTCGCCTCCTCCGGTAAGCCGAATGGCGTTCTTGTTTTCTGCTACCGCCCGAGCGACAATTTCACTTCCCTGCCGGTATTTTTCCTCTTCAAATTTACCCATTGGCCCGTTCCAGATGATTTTTTTAGCGGCGCGAATCAATTGGGCGTATCTTTCAGCGCTCTCTTTTGAAATGTCAAATTTTTTCGCTGAAGAATATCCGATCGGTAGTTCCACTTTTTTTTGCCAGTCTTCCTCTCTTCTTTTTTCCATTTCTTCGTATTCAACAGCAATTTTCCCGCCCAAAACTATTTTTTCGTAATTTTTGGCGAGCGCCTCCAATACCGGAATTTTGGTTTCAATCTTTGCGCCTCCGACTATCGCGATACTGGGAATGGCTTCTTTGTTTATTGATTGATAGATTTCCCTTACTTCTTCTGCCAGGTGCCAGCCGGCATAAGCCGGCAATGACTTAGTTATTCCTACCGTGGAAGCGTGTTTGCGGTGGGAGGCGCTAAAAGCTTCGTTAACAAAAAGATCTTGGTTCTTGGCAAGCGCCTGGGCAAATTCCGGGTTGTTTTTCTCCTCCTCCGGCCAGAAACGGATATTTTCCCACATAAAAACTTGAAACTTAGGAGCATCAAATTGGTCGGAATATTCTTGATAATCAGTCTTATACGGTGGCATAACGATTTTTTCGCCCCAGAGGTTTTCCAGTTCCAGCCGAATTGGCTCAATGCTTAACGAGAAATCGTATTTTCCTTCCGGGCGCTCAAAGTGAGTGATAAGAGTGATCATTTTTACCCCCGCCTCTTTTAAGTTTCTAAGAGTCGCTAGACTTTCCTTAATGCGAAAATTATTTAATACCCTAAAGTTTCCCACCGGACAATTATAGTCCACCCGTACGAGGACATTTTTATTTTTGAGGTCCAGATTTTCCAAAGCGACGGGATCTTGGGAAGACCGGAAGGATTCAAGGGTAGACATTTTTGATAATTTGGAATTTGAAATTATTTACTGCTGTCCTCCCGTAATTATTCGGTCAAGCTGGCGAATAACTATCATGGCGGCCAACGCCACAACAAGCCCAATAACACTATTGCGCAAAGTTTTTTTTCCTAATTCTACCTTGCTTTCGTCCGCGCCGGCGGCAAAAAACCAGATCCCGCCTATCAGCATACTGATTAGGAAAATTATCCCTACGATTGCCAAGAGAAAATTGATGGCCCGCATCAGGATTTGGCTGGCGGAAAGTTCGCTCCAGTTTTTTTGCTGGCCGGTAACGATAAAGTAAAGCTCGTCAATGATCATTGGCGCCGCCAGAATTACCACCAATCCTAAAACTGCTCCAAAAAGAGCCGTTTTGGACCATTGGATCATCTTCTCATTTTGGCTGGTGCCTCCCAGAATGTATAAAATACCGGATACGGCGATAAAAACGATAGCGATACCCCCAACAAGGTACATTAAGTAAGGTCGGATGGATTGATTGACTAGTTCGTCAACATTCTCGTATCCTAGAGGGTTTTCCACCCCTATGGTTACGGCTTTCACCGCCCCCGCGAAAGCGGCAAAAAATAAAATGGGGAAAAGATAGACGATGACTTTTTTTAGCATTTTTGTTTTTTTTAATGATTTTTCTGTGTGAGCAATTGAAATAATGGTAACATAATTTTTTATTTATTCTTCTTTTTTTGTTCTTAGTTTATCCCTCCATATTTTAATCTTTTTATGGTCTCCCGTGAGCAATACCTTCGGCACCCGGAATCCCTGAAAATTTTCCGGCCGGGTGAATTGGGGGTATTCAAGATTTTTCCGTTTTCCCGTAAAAGATTCTTCTTTGAGTGACTCGCGGTTGCCCACTACGCCGGGGATGAGACGGGTAACCGAATCAATGATTACCGCGGCGCCGAGCTCCCCTCCGCTTATTATGTAAGGGCCAAGTGAAATCTCTTCGTCGGCAATATGCTCTGCCACTCGCTCATCCACTCCTTCATAGCGGCCGGAAATTAGAATAATTTGCCTGTACCTTCTGGCCAGCCGGTTAGCCGTTTTTTGGCTGTAGGCCTTCCCCTTGGCGCTCAGTAAAATTACGCGGATGTCTTTGCGCCGACAATGACTCTCTTTGAGAATCGCTGTTACGTTTTTGTAAATTGGCTCTATCTTCATTACCATTCCCGCCCCGCCGCCATAAGGGATGTCATCGGTGGTACGATGCTTATCAGAAGTGTAATTTCGCAAGTCATGAACCTTAATTTTGACTTTGCTCTTTTGAACTGCCCGTTTTATCTGCGCCTCGGCGAAATAGGAATCCAAAATTCTGGGGAAAATAGTAATAACGTTAAATTGCACGGATGCAAAATTAAAAATAAAATTTGTCGTTTGGTATTATGCTGGTATTATAAGACAAGATAACATTTTCTAAAATATCAATGGGAGAACCTTCCGTCTTGAATATTTTAGACATAATCGGGACAGTTTTCAAGTATACTTGGTGGATAATTCTGCCGCTGGGGCTTTATTCAATTTTCCGGCCGCTTTGGGCGAGTTACGTGGTGAATATTCTTTTTTTCGGAGGGGAGATCAACCAGACCCTGCTTCAGATCAAAATTCCCAAAGATATGCAGGCCAGCCCCAAGGCGATGGAAAACGTTTTAGCGGGACTTTTGGCGGCCGCCCGAACCATTACCAAATATCATAATATTATGCTTGGCCGGATTCAAGATTATTTTTCCTTTGAAATAGTGGGGCAGGAGGGGGATGTCAGTTTCTACATTCTGGCGCCCGCGCGTTCAGTACGGTTGGCGGAGAAATTGTTCTACAGCCAATTTCCCGACGTTGAAATCAGCGTGGCGAGGGAGGATTATTTTAAGCGGCTTCCCGCTACTATTCCTGACGACAATTGGGGGATGTGGGGAGCCAAAGTGATTTTGGATCAGGAAGACTGCCGGCCGCTCAATACTTATCCAATGATGGAGGACAGGATTGCGGGAGAGTTGGTAGATCCGCTGGCGATAATTTTTGAGGCAATGGGCACTTTAGGACCCGGGGAACACCTGATTTATCAAGTGCAGGCCTCGGTTGATTCCGGGGAATGGCGCAAAAAAGGCGAAGAGGAAATAAAAAAGATTATGGAGAAATATAAAGTGGGAGTTGACCTTACGGACGAAGAAGGAGTTATGACCAAAACTTTGCCGCCTCACGAAGTAGATCTGGTGAAAGCGATTAACGCCAAGATGAGCAAACCGGCTTTTGCCACCCAAATTCTCCTTGTTTATGTAGCCAGAAAGGAAGTGTATAACGGGATTATGCCCAGCACTATTTCCGGCGCCCTGAAGATGTTGGACTCCAATTACAACAACTTGATAACCGATAAGTATTATTCCACTACCGCTTACTATCTCTTCGCTAAAAATAGAAGAGCTTTTCGCAGCCGGCGGCTTTTTAAACTGATGCAGGATCGGGATATACAAGGGACGGCCAATGTATTAAATGTAGAAGAATTGGCTACTCTCTTTCACTTCCCCACGCCAATGATGAAGGTGCCTTCGGTACCGCGGCTGGACAGCAAAACTGCCCCCGCGCCGTCCAATTTGCCTGTTGCAGAATAGTCCTGGTACTATGCGGTGAGGTAAGGCCTGAGCTGAATTTCATAAAAATTTTATCTGGATTTAATAATCACTTTGCTATACTTGGAGCAAAGTTTTTATTATTGGGGGAATTTAATATTAAACAGCAAACAACAAATAGCTATCTCTATGAATAAAATATTTCTTTCTATGATTCTACTATTTTTCTTGGTTTGCGGCTTTGTCAGCGGACTCGCGTATGAGCGCTACATCCGCCGTGAGCAGTGCTTAAAAATGGCTTTTCAAAATAACACGGAAACTTTATCAGAAGCGGAAATTGGGGAGATATTGCGGAACCTTAACAGCCCAAAAAAGGAAAATGAAAATAATAATAGCGTTTCAGGACAAAAAGGAGCAGATTCTGACAAACTAAACGGCCAATTTGTGGGCAGTAAAAACAGTAACAAGTTTTATCCGGCCGATTGCCGTTACGCTAAGCTAATAAAAGAAGGTAATAAGGTGTTTTTTGAATCGGTAGAGGAAGGAGAGAAGGAAGGGAGAGAATATGTGGAATGCAAATGAGTTCTTAGTTCTTAATTTTTATTCAAATGCAAAAAATCAAATTAATAGGATTATCAGTAGTGTCAATATGGATAATGGTTGGTCTAGCCACCTTTTCCGTCTCTGCTCTGGAAGAATTAATTATCAGTACCAACACCAACATTACCGCGGATGCCGTCTGGACCGGTACGGTGGTTATTGACGGAGCGAGAATAACAGTAAATCAAGGGGTGACTCTCACTTTAAATCCCGGTACAGTGGTTGCCGGCAAGAATGGCGGTTCGCTATTTGTTGAGGGCAGGTTAAAAGTTTTAGGGGAAGATGATCGAAAGGTCCGTTTTACCTCTGAATACGATGAAAATTATGATTACAGTCTGACGTATTCTATCAATTCCACGAGCACCAGCGAGATTGAGATGACTAATTTCATTTTGGAGGACGGGGGAGGGAATGTGAATTCTGCTACGGTTCCCGCTCTTACCATTAAGGGCAAGGGAATTCTTACCGATGGGGTAATCCGGCGCAACCGGGTGGCGGGAGTGCGCATTTGGAATGCAGGCACGAAGATATCCAATTGCGAAATTTACGAAAATCCCGGCCCCGCCCTGGAAAACAAAACTACTGCCCAAATCAAGGCAGAAGACAATTGGTGGGGCGCGAAAGAAGCCCCCCAAACTTCCAGTACCCCGGGCGGCAATTGGATAGTGGGCAATTTTGACTTTGATCCTTGGCAGAAAAAGGGGCCTATTCCAATTGTTATTATACCGGGGTTTGGCGCTAGTTTTAGTTTTAAGCTTCTCAGCGACCGCGCCAGTGATCTTTGGTGGCTTAATCCGGTGGGCACTCACGCTTACCGTTATTTTGTGAAGGCCCTGGTCTTAAATCGTTATTATCATGACAAAGATTTCTTTTGGGGGCTTTATGATTTTCGCTTGCCCTGCGAAGAGAGTGCCCGTTTGTATCTGGAAAAAACGATTAATAAAGCTAAAGAAGAAAGCGGCCATTCACAGGTGAATCTGCTTGCGCACAGTCTGGGGGGATTAGTGGCTAGGGCTTATTTGGAGGGAGAACGATACCGGGATGATGTGGATCGATTAGTTACTGCCGGTACGCCCCATCTAGGATCTGGCGAGGCCTATCCGATCTGGGAGGGAGGAAAATTGTCGGGATACAAAAAACCAATCACTCTCTATCTTTGGTACCTGCAAGCCCTCAATAAGAATTGGGACCAGCTGGGTTTTATTCGGGAAAATTTTTCTTCCGTTGGCCAAATGATGCCGATCTATAACTATCTGTTCCAAAAAGAAAGCGGCCGGCCCATAAGCTATGCCGACCAAAAAATTAAAAACCCGTTTTTAGAAAAATTGCGGGAAGACATAAAACTACTGCGGCGCCGGGCAATAGTTGGTTTAATAGCCGGCACCGGGGAAGAAACAGTTGAAAAAATAGGCGTGAGTGATTACGCGGGAAATGATGGAAAGTGGGAGGATGGCATTCCCGATCCCCTCGCGATACCCCGCGATAGCAGCAAAGGAGACGATACTGTTACCGTAGAAAGCGCTTTGGCGAATAAAGAAATTACCTCGGAGACGGCTATAATTGAGAGCAGCCACGGGAATCTATTAGAAAAAGGACAGAAGACTCTTTTTGATCAGCTAAAAATTACGATAAAAGATCCGACCATAAATAAGATATTGAACCATTTTCTGTTAAGCGCCAGAGGTCCGGCGGAAGTTGTCATTACCGACGATCAGGGAAAAGTTATCAATGCCGATTCCAATGAGATAGCTGAAAGCCAGTTTCACCGGGAACCAATAGAGGGAGAAAATATCGTAATGGCTGATTTTCCGCTTGACTTGAACAGTAGCGGAGCAAGAAATGTCAAGGTTAATTTGGCGGGAAGCGGGGAAGGAAAGGTTAAAATTGCCCTCTGGAATCTTTCATCCGGCGAGAACCTGAACGTACAGGAAAGGGAAGACCCTATTGGCCAGGACATCAAACTGGACTATGAAATTGAATTAGGCGCTGGCGATGGAAGTGCCCCTTTAATTGAAGTGAAAAAAGTCAAATATTCCAATTTACTCAAAGTTATTAAACCGGTTGATCAGGAAGAGTATTTGAATTGGCAATATCTTTTTCCCGACGCTCAGATTTGGCAGGACGGCAAAAATATTAAAAATCCTGTTTTAACTTACAATTTAGACGGTGAAGCAATCGGCGGCAGTGTAGATCTGGCCAGATTAGATATTGGATCTCATAATTTTGAAGCAACTGGGAATTGGCGGCAAGGGGATGTTTCCGAAAGTGAAAGCCGGGAGGTCAATTTTAACGTTTCCACTTCTTGTAAAAGCGTCGTAACTTTAATTGACCGTCTTTACGCCGAAGAGAAGATATTGTCTTGGGAGAGAAGAAGCAAGCTTATTAACCTGATCGCCGAAGCTTATCAAGCCCATTCAAATGGAAACGATTTGGGTTCCAAGGAAAAGCTTTTAACGGCGTATGAGGTATTGGATGGTCTGAATGAGACGTTAATTAAAGATGCGTTGGCGCAAGAAAGAATAAGGGAAAGTTTGACGTATTTGCAAGACGATCTCCGATAATGGATAGGGGGAAATTTGTTATGGAAGCGGATCGTTGCCTCCAATATTTCCCGGATGGCATTTTGACAGGCGTTTTGCCGCCAGCCAAGTTCCTTTTAGGAAGCCGTATTTTCTTAAAGCCAGGATGGCATACTGTGAACAGGTCGGATGGAAACGGCAGATTCGGAAACCCATTCTTTTGCTCCAAAAACTGTTATCCGGCGAGATAGTTTTTTGATAAACGATAAGCAAGGCGATAGCAGGCAGGGCTAAAAGTTTGTTTATTAATTGGAACATTGATTGAATTGAAAGGAAATATTAGAATTAAAGGTTAAGAAAGAAGAGTCAAAAGCAAAGAAGCAATAGCGGTAGATTCAGATGGTTACAAAACTCCCCATTTTAATTTTTTTGTTATTTATTCTTAATTATTAATTATAAATACTAAGCATGAAAAAAAATTCCAACCAGCCGGAAAAAGACAAAAAAGAGGAATATCCGGAAAGCGAGGAGTTGAAAAAAACTATTCAGGAAATAAAAAAACAATACGGAGAAGGCTCAATTATGCGTTTAGGAGAGGCGCGTAGGGTTGACGTAGATTCAATTCCAACCGGCTCAATATCAATGGACATTGCTTTGGGAACCGGTGGAGTGCCGCGCGGCAGAGTAGTGGAACTTTACGGGCCTGAGTCAAGCGGAAAAACCACGGTGGCACTGCATATTGTAGCCAATACCCAAAAAAAAGGCGGCGTCGCGGCTTTTATTGATGCGGAGCACGCTCTAGATCCAGAGTATGCCAAAAAAATTGGAGTGGATATTGACAACTTGCTCATTTCCCAACCAGATACGGGAGAACAAGCTCTAGCTATTGTTGAAGCGCTGGTTAATTCAGGCGGGGTAGACCTTATCGTAATAGATTCAGTGGCGGCTCTTACACCCCAAGCGGAGATTGAAGGCAATATTGGCGATTTTCAAATAGGACTCCAGGCCCGGCTTATGTCTCAGGCGCTCCGGAAACTTACGGCGCTTACCTCTAAATACAACACCACTCTTATTTTCATTAATCAAATCAGGATGAGAATAGGAGTTTATATGGGCAATCCAGAAACCACTCCCGGGGGTAAAGCTCTAAAGTTTTATTCTTCAGTGCGGATTGAAGTGCGCCGCGCTGCCCAGATTAAAAAGGGTGAAGAGGTGGTGGGAAACCGGGTAAAAGCCAAAATTGTTAAAAACAAGGTGGCTCCGCCTTTCCGCACTGCTGAATTTGACATTATGTACAACGAAGGAATTTCCCGTTTGGGCGATATCCTAAATACCGCTTCCAAACTGGGTATCATAAAACTGCAAGGATCGTGGTATTCCTTCGCGGAACAAAAACTGGGTCAAGGCGGCGACGCCAGCAAGAAATACTTGCGGGATAATCCCAAAACCGAGAAAGAGATTGTAGAGAGGATCTATGAAGCTATAAAAAATAGGGATAATGGAGAGTAAACTAGTCTGGATTGAGGTTTATTTTTTGCGGAATTTCCAAAAATATTTTAGGGCGCTTTTGATGTGGATAAGCGTCATCGGGTTTAAAATCGCCTCCCAGAAATGCCGGGTGGCGCTTTGTTTTCCGTGATAGTGGAAGAGTTCCGCTTGGGGGAAATAGATAATCTCATAGCCGGCTTCCTTGAATCTGCGGCACCAATCAACATCTTCAAAATACATAAAATATCGTTCGTCCATTGGGCCAACTTTTTCCAAGTTGTCTCGCCGAAGCATTAGGACTGATCCCATTAGCCAACCGTCAATGGAAACGGGTTTTTGGCTTTGACTGAGATCAATAACAAACTCTTGCAGCTTTTTTCTGCCCCAAGGAGTCTTTCCCAGCGGCGTACGGCGATAAAGAATAATGGAAGGAGTGTAAAAATGAAAGGCGGAAGGCTGGGGAGAACCGTCAAAGTTCAAAAGACGCGGACCCAGAATTCCCACTTGGGGATTATCTTTCAAATATTCCATCATTTTCCGAAAAGCGTCTTTAATAATAATGATATCCGCATTCAAGAAAAGCAGAAATTTACCGTGACTCAACTTTATTCCCTGATTAATTAACTTGGCAAATCCTACATTTTTTCTAAAGGGATAGTAACAAGCGGAATTGCCGTTCAGGATAAATTTTTTGGCAATATCACGGGTTTTTTCGTCTGCCTGGCTGTCTACAATGATTATCTCATTGCGAATTTTCTTTTTTTTGAGACGGCGAGCTTCTTCTCCGATTGATTTTAAACATAGTTCCAGCATGGCGGCGTTGCGAAAGCTGGCAACAATGATAGATAATTCAACTAACCGTCGGGGATTTTTGGGTAGAATTTTTTCCATTTAACCGATAATGATAATGGCCAATATAGGGGCGATTACCCAGAGAAAACGGGCAATTTCATTTACAAAAATAAAATGGGCCGTCCCGGTCAACTCTTCCTTGATTTCCGCCGGGAGCATCACCGCGACGGTGCTGATTACAAGTCCGGAGGCCAAGAATGCCAATACAAATGTGCCTAAAAAGGTGCTACGGTCCCGGTCCAACATCCCCAAGGAAGAATGGGAAAGCATATAGGATATTAGGACAAATATAATAACAAATATTGCAATTTTAAGCAAGGGGTAGTCTTCAATTTTGAAACCTTTTATTTCCAGTTTAAGAAAGGGTAAGAAGTTATTCACCGCGATAGCCATATAGATGCTCATAATACTGCGGATTGTCCCGCCTTTTCCTTGTTTAAAAGTTATCGCCAAAGCGAGCAGCGTAAAAATTACCAAAATGAGGGTGCCCCAAGAAGGGCGTAAGCTGGTAATGGAGGAAATTGCCTTGAAAATATTAATGTCGGAGAGTGAGAAAGCTAAAGGCATAATCATAATGTTAAATGATAATTTTAGGCTTAAAGTTAAAGCTTTAAAATTTTTGCCAAATGATTGATTTTTTCAAATAAATCTTTCTTGCCGGTATTATTTTCTACGGTGTAATTAGCTTTTTTTTCAAGCCAAGGAATTTCCTTTTCAGTGACCAGTTTTTTCTCTTGCTCAAGGAATTTTTTAAGGGAGACATTAATCTTGTCTTTTCGCAGGAATTTTTCTTTCTCCCGTTTTTTTATCCGCCCAAGGCGAATTTTATTTTCACAAACTACACTGAGGAGAATGAAAAACTTGCCAAACCTTTCCCGCAAAATTTCCGTCTCTCTTTTTAGGCGAATGCCATTTATGAGATAAACCGCAAAGCCATTGCTGTCCACTTGGCCGATCACAGCCCTGGCCAATATTCCCTTTCCGAATCGCTCTCGGGTCTTAGTGATTAGCCAACAGGTATTTTGCCTGCTGGCAGGCAGATGGAAAATTTTTAATATTCGGTCAATATAATCAGAAAGCAGAATGTCTTTGCCATTATATTTTTGGGCAATATAGTGGGCTACTGTGTCTTTCCCCGAGCCTCTTCTGCCAACAATTCCAATGATAAGCGGTTTTTTGCTTTTAGCCGGCCGGTTAGTTTTTATTTTTATTCTTATTCTTGTTCTCATTTTTATTAGAGTTGTTATTGGAGTTGCTATTATCATTTAGATTGTTGTTCTTGTTGGCATCGGATTTATTGGTGTTGGCGTTTTCCGGCGAACTTTCCCCGCTTCTTTTTGTGTTATGGTAGATGATCATTTGATCAACTACGGTTTTGCAGCCGTAAAGGACAGCCACATTTTCTTTGGTTGAAGTAAGAAAGATATTGGGTCCCCAAATGGGATCGTGAACGACGTACTGTCCATCGTTGTCTTTGTGGTGTATGACCACGTAATGTCCCGCCCCCCGGCAGGATGCTTTCACGAAAACAATTACCGGATTATGATTGGCAATTTCATCATCTACTGTGTCCCAGTCAATATTTCCGTGATTGTGTCCCCCAGAGCGCTTGACATTTTGCCAATATTCCGGCCAGACAATTAGGTCGTAAGAGAAAATTGGCTGGCGAGCGAGAACTCCCGGGTCAATGCTGACTCCGTGATATTTTAAAACCATGGCTACGGAAGTAACCGCACAGCCGTAACTTTTCATTTTTGTGTTGGAGTGGCCGATGTCTCTTCCTCCCCAGCGGGAATCTCTTTGAGAAAAATACCAGTCGGTGGAAGCCAGCCCCGAAGCAGGTTTTTTCTGATGGGACTGGACGATATTTAATTCCCCGGATTTACTGGCGGAAAGCTCCTCAATATCGCCCAAAAGAGTCTGTTTTTGCGTCTCCACTCTCTCTAGTAGTTCCTGATAGCGCCCTTCTTCTCCCTGAGTAACTTCCAGCAACTGCTCCTTTGAACTTTGCTCTCCTTCCAGATAATAAGTCTTTTCTAGTTTTTCTTGCTTGGCATTTTCAAGGTCTTTCTTTTTTTGTGTCTCTGTTTTTTGCCTGTCTTCCAAATCTTTGCGCAGTTTGTCAATTTCCTGCAGTTTGTTAAATACTCTTTGGTTAACTTGCTCTCCGTAAGCTACTTCCTGAATGAAAGAGGAGAAACCCGGATAGGAAAGTAAAATTTCCAGAGGGTTTTTATTTTCCTTGCGGTATAAATCATTGAGCAGGATTTGCAAAGCGGCCTTTTTTTTGGCTATTTGTTCTTTTTTTTCGTTAATCTGCATTTCTAAATTTTGTATTTCCAAGTCATAGAGCTCAATTTTCCTTTCCGCTTTAATAACTTCCTCTTTGTTTTTCTCAATCTGATTGTCAATGACGACAATTTGGTTGGCCAGAGTTTTTTGTTGGTCTTGTTTAATCTCTATTAGTTTGTTATAGCTTTCAATTTTGGCTTCAACTTCGCTTAGGTCTTTCATTTTCTCGCTAAGGGATTCTTCCAGGTTTTCGTAACGCAAGGCGTTTTGGTCGCTGTTGGAGTTTGAATTTTGGTTGTCATTCGCATTGGCGTTTTGGTTGGAATTTTTATTTGCGTTGGAGTTTGAGTTTTCCGCTTGGGTTTCTTTGGCTAAGCAGAGGAAAACGAAAGAAACGGCTAATGCCCCGTTTAAAATTAAAGCGACGGCTGGTTTTATTCTGGAATTTATGTGTTTTTCTTGCATAATGAGTAATCAATTTTCTTTTTTATGAAATTTTAATGGGAAAAAATAGAAATGGGAAAAAGAAAAAGGTTTTGTCAGGAGAGAATATTATATGTTATTATAAAAGTAACTAGAGCTGTACCTACTATTGAACTCGCATTTATGTTAAAAATTGGGGTTAATGCCCTTTTTCTGCGTAAAGTTGAAACGGGAATCGGAAGGGTAACCAAAAGTCTGCTTGCGGAAATTGCCCGGCTAGATAGGAGCAACCAATATTACTTGTACACCGACAGTCGCGTTCCTTTTAGTTTTCCCGCTAATTTTCGCATCAAAATATTGTCCTCAACTTTTTACCGCCGGGAAGATTTAATAAAACAAACTTTCTGGGAAAGAATTACCATTGCTCGGGAGGCGGAAAAGGACAAGCTAAATGTGTTTTTTTCTCCCTATAATGCCGCGACTCGCTTTAAGACAATCCCTCACCTTGTCCTGCTGCATGATGTAATTTGGAAGGCCTTGGCTCCAACCTATCTTTACAATTTCCGGCGTCGGATTTACGCTCAGCAGACTTTTGAAGCAGCCCGAGCGGCCAAAAGAATTCTAACCGTTTCTGAATTTTCTCGCCAAGACATTATTAAACATTTGGATATTGAGCCGGAGAGAATCAAGGTGATTGGAGCAGGGGTCTCCTCGGTATTTCGGCCGTTGGAAAAAAATGATCGCCGGCTGCTGCGGACTCTTGCAAAATTTAACATTAACCACCCTTTTATTTTCTATATTGGGGGGTTTGAGATAAGGAAGAATGTGGGTTTGTTAATCAAATCTTTCGCAAAACTTCTCAAGAATTACGGCAGCAATTTAAAGAACCGGATTTTGGTTATTGGAGGAGATCCCCCAACGGTAGTCAACCCTTTGCTGGAAGACGTGAAAGGAATGGCGGCCAGTTTAGGTATTGCTGATCGGGTAAAATTTGTTGGCAAGGTTACGGATGAGGAGATGATGTGCCTCTATAATGGGGCGGATTTTTTTGTGTTTCCCTCCCTGTACGAAGGATTTGGCCTGAATGTATTGGAAGGAATGGCTTGCGGAACGCCAATTATTGCCTCGGAAATAAATCCTATCAAAGAAGTAGCCCAAGACACGGTCTATTATTTTCATCCGGAAAGAGAAGATGAATTAATCCAGGCAATTAATCGTTTTTTGACTGACCAAGTAATCAAAGAGGAACTTCGGGTTAAAGCTATCAATCGGGCAAGAGTTTTTAATTGGAACAAGCCGGCAAAAATTCTCTTGGAAGAGTTAAAAATAAGCGCTAAAGGGCAAGAAAATAGTTAGCGGAACTTACGCATTAATCCTAAATAAATTAGAGATTAAGACTTTATTTCTGCCAAAAAAGCGAAGCGTTCTTTATGTGGCGGTGGGGTTAGCAGGGGTATTCTTATTGGTTTTTCTGGGAATATTGCTAATTGGAGAAGATAACTATCAAGGCGGCTTTGATTTGGCTGAAGGTAATAATAATCAACAAAATATGCGTCAAGGGAAAGATTTAGAAAAAGTCCGGCATCCGGCAGTAGCAGGCATTTTTTATCCGGCTGATCCGGAGAGATTATCAAACGTTATTGATGGATTTTTGGATAGCGCAGAGGCGGAGTCGGAGGCGGATTATTTCAAAAAACATCCAAGGATACTGCTGGCTCCCCATGCCGGCTATGAATACTCCGGACTGACGGCGGCTTACGGATATAAATTGTTAATCGGGGCCGGCATCCGTCGGGTTGTATTATTGGGATCAAGCCACAATTATCCTGTATCCGGCATTATTTCTAACGACAGTGACAGTTGGGAAACGCCTTTAGGAAAAGTAGAATTAGATAAAGACGCAATCAAGGAAATGCAAATTACCGTAAATCGCGAGATTTTTACTTCGGAGCATTCTTTGGAAGTGCAGCTACCGTTTTTGCAAAAAGTTTTGCCTGCCGATTTTAAGATTATTCCGGTTTTGGTGGGTGAGATGGATAGCGAACAATTGCGGGATCTAGCTTCTGTGTTAGTGAAAAATATTGACGAGCAGACCATTGTGGTGGTAAGTTCCGATATGTCCCATTATCCGTCTTACGAGGATGCCAATAAATATGACCGCGAAACAATAAAGTCAATCCTAACTGGAAATCCGGATAATTTTAGCGATGTTATTGCGAAACTTGGGCAAAAAAATATTCCTAACGCGGCCACTTTTATGTGCGCGGAACCGGCAATGAAACTAGCTCTTACTGTTGCTAAAAAGCTAAACATAGAAGATATAAGATTATTGCGCTATTCTAACTCCGGTGACACAACGGGTGACAGATCTCGGGTGGTGGGATACGGCGCGATTGGATTTTTTGGGGAAAACAATCAGGCGATAGATAGCCAAAAATTAGTGCAAATCGCCCGGGAATCAGTGGAATCGTTCGTGAAAGACGGTAAAATACCTAAATTTAACGGTGATGGCCAGCTGCTCAAGAAAAAATCAGGCGTTTTTGTAACCTTGCGAGATGGCGGCGAGCTCCGCGGCTGTATTGGAATAATTGAAACAGAACAGCCGCTTTACCTGTCTATTCCCCAGATGGCTGCGGCTGCCGCTGCCGATCCACGTTTTGATCCGGTTACAGAAAAGGAGCTGTCTCGGTTGGAATACGAAGTGTCAGTGCTTAGTCCTATGAAGAGAGTAAAAAACGTTGACGAAATTAAGTTGGGCATCCACGGCGTGAAAATTAAAAACGGGCGCCGATCAGGCGTATTTCTTCCTCAGGTAGCCGAGGAAACTGGATGGAATAAGGAGGAATTTCTCGCCTTTCTTTGCCGGGATAAGGCCGGCCTTCCTGCCGACTGTTGGAAAGATCCCGCTACGGAAGTATACACCTTTACGGCTGAAATATACGGTGATAAATAAAAATGGGGAGTTTTATAACCACTTAATTTACTTCACAACTTGTTTTAGTTATGATAAAAAACTTGGTAATCTGTTTCAATTTTTATGTTTTTGTCCCAGTAGCTCAATTGGATAGAGCGGCGGCCTTCTAAGCCGCAGGTTGCAGGTTCGATTCCTGCCTGGGATACCAGAATAATGTTAAGGAGGTAGCAAGATGAGAGCCCCAAGCATTTTTAGCAAAGAGAGAATGCCGAAGGAGCCAACCGGATATTCGCGCCGAGTGTTGTTGCGAATAGCGATCAAATTTTGGTACAAGCCGCTTGGGTACCTGATAGCTCTTGTTGGCATTATCCTTATTAAATGGGATAAGCTGGATCTTTAAGCGGTATGATGCCGCATAATCTTACTTTACTAGCTTCCGAGAGGAAGCTTATTTTTTTAAATGTAAATTTAGGTTATTCTGTAATTAGTTTGATTTTTCTTTTTTTGCTTTCTGAAACAAAAAATAATTAATGAAGGAAATAAAAAATTGGCTTTTTATCCCGGCCTTTATCCTAATTTTTGTTGGGTCAAGCTATTTGACTTACTCCCAAGTCCTGCCGTTTTTTTCTGCTCCCAAAATAGATCTTGAGAAAGAAATTTTAGATCTGGAGGATCCGCTGATTGTCAAGATTGACCGCAAAGTGGTGCACCATAAAGTGGAATCTTCTTTCTCAATCTTCCCAAGCGTAATTGGGAAACTCAACTGGCGGGGCAATGATTTGATGTTTACTCCCGCTCAGCCCTGGAAACCGGGAGAACACTACAGGGTAAGCTTTGCCGGTATTACTCAGATTGTCTCTAATTTTAGTTATAATGGTTTTTTCAGCACGGAAGCGTATCCCAAAGTGCAGAATATTAGTCCTTCTGAAGAAAGCGTCATTGGTCCCAAAACTCCCATAGAATTCAGTTTTGATCGAGGCAGGCCAAATGTTCGCTATGATTTTCAAGTCTTTCCGTCCATTAATTATAAATTATCGGTGGACGAGGAAAGAAAAAAAATTCAGTTAATTCCGGAGAATCCCCTTATGCAAGATGTCCGGTACCAGATAGTTGCGAAGGAGAGCTATAAAGGAAAAGACGGCAAACTTTGGTATCCCGAGCAGATTGCTAACTTTCAATTTAAAACCAGTCCGCCTCCCAAGGTTAGCAAAACTATACCAACGAACAATGAAACCGAAGTGAAAGAGTTTTCGTCCCTAAGGGTGTATTTTGACAAGCCGATGCGGATTGAAGACAAAGATTATTTTTTTAAAGTTGAGCCAAAAGTTCTCGGTAAATTTGAGGTTGAAGATCAAGATAAAACGATAATTTTTAAACCTAGCAAGTGGGCGCTTAACACCAACTATAAAGTTATAATTAAAAGCGGCTGGAGCGCTCAAGACGGAACTTTTTTGGAAGAGGATGTTGTGGTCAAGTTTAAGACTTTTGACTCTGGCGGGATAGTGAACAGGACTAACGCCGCGACCGAAAATCCTTATTTTAAGGAAGGCAGGTATGTTGATATTAACTTGTCTAAACAGATTCTCTCTATTTTTTCTGACGGCACCAATGTGGGCAATTACCGGATCTCCAGTGGAAAACGCGGTATGGCAACGCCAACGGGTACTTTTTCTATTCTTAGCAAGAGAAAAAGGGCTTGGTCAAAGAAATATGGGCTATTTATGCCTTATTGGATGCAGTTTACCCGGGCTGGGCACGGGATTCATGAATTGCCGGAATGGCCCGGCGGATACAAAGAAGGAGCTAATCACTTGGGTATTCCCGTTTCTCACGGTTGCGTGCGGCTGGGAATCGGCGCGGCAGAAACTGTCTACGGATTCGTGGAAGTCGGCACGCCGATTTATATCCACTACTAAATTTCAGTCAGAGTTTTTCTCCCCAATAGGCGGCGCGAAGAAGCGTTTCTTCATCCCAAGCGGCGGCCATCAGCTGGCCGCCGATGGATAATTTTTTGCCGGAAATTTTGGCGTTGCCGATCGGAAAGGAAATGGCCGGAACGCCGGCCAGATTGGCAGTAGTAGTAAAGACGTCCGCCAAATACATTTTTACCGGGTCGCTCACTCGTTCGCCGATTTTGAACGGTAAAGTGGGGCTGGTGGGAGTAAAAATCAGCGGGTATTTTTTGAAAATATCCGCTAAACTTTTTCTGACGCAGTAGCGCACTTGTTGCGCCTTTCCGTAGTAAGCATCGTAGTAGCCGGAAGATAGGCAAAATGTCCCTAACAATATTCTCCTTTTTACCTCTTTTCCCAAAAGTTCTCCCCGGCATAAAGCTATATAATCATGCCAACGATAGGCCCCCTTTTTTGCCTTGCGGGTTGTTACGCCAAAACGGCTGCTGTCATACCGCGCCATATTACTGCTTATTTCGCTAGCGGTTATGATATAGTAACAAGCCACGGACTCCTTGCCTATAAAAGGTATTTGTACTTCCTGGATTTTCCCTCCCGCGTCTTTCCATTTTTCCAAAAATATCAGTGACTTTTCCGCCACTTCTGCTTCCGATTGAGCGATTAAATCTTTATCGTAAGCAAGGGTAAGCCCGCGGATTCCTTTATTGAAATCGCGAGTGAAGTCTTTCCCGGCAGAGCCGCTGGAAGTCCCATCGTATCTATCAGGCGCGGCTATGGCGGAAAGCGTTAAAGCAGAATCGTTCACGTTTTTTGCCAATATTCCTACTTGGTCTAAAGATGAGGCCATGGCGATAAGACCATAACGGGAAATGCGTCCGTAAGTTGGCTTTAATCCGACAATGCCGCAAAAAGAAGCGGGGAGCCGTACTGAACCGCCGGTGTCAGTTCCAAGAGAAAAAACGCACAGGTCTTTAGCGACGGCCGCCGCTGATCCCGAAGAAGACCCCCCGGGCACTCTTTGGGGATCCAAAGGGTTGGGACAAACTCCGTAAGCTGAATTTTCGCCCGATCCTCCCATGGCAAATTCGTCGCAGTTCACTTTACCTAAAATCACCGATCCTTCCTCTCGGAGTTTCTTAACGGCGGTAGCGTCATAAGCGGGCGTGTAATTTTCCAGTATTTTTGAGCCAGCTGTGGTGCGCAGACCTTTAGTGCAAAGGACGTCTTTTACGGCAACGGGTATTCCCTCCATCAAACTGATTTTTTCCCCCCGGCGAATTTTTTTGTCTAACGCGGCTGCCTGTTCTACAGCCACTTTTTCATTGAGGGTAAGATAGATTTTATGGTTCCAGTCTTCTTTTTTGATCTTGCGGAAATATTCTTCTGTCACTTTTGGGGCAGAAGTTTTTCCCTGTTGTAGGTTATCGTGAAGCTGAGAAATAGTGTAACCGGAAGACATTAATGAAAATTTGTAATTAAAAATTGAAAATTATATCTCCTCCCAATCTATCATTACAAAAGCTATTATTGCGAAGGCAATTAGCAGAGCTGAAACCCCTAAATAAACTACCGTGAGGTAGAATTTATTTTTGGAATCGGGGCTGTAGCGAATAACATGGTAGAGAATAGCCGAACTGACGGTAAAATAAAACAATAACGAAAACACAAGGATTAATGTTCCGATAATCATAGAGAGATATTTTAATTCTATTTAATTTTTAGCGGGAAAAAACGATTAAAACAAATTTATGATTTCTCGTTTTATTTTTTGCCAGGCGATAGCCGATAACATTTTCCAATCCAATTTTTGGGAAAGAGCAGTTTTTAGTAGCTCTGCGCCATTGCTTTTTAAAGTATCGTTTGTTTGATTTTCTTGCGGTTTTTCGGCTGAGTCAGCGTTGGTTTTTTGAGTCGCTTGGGCTGTGTTAGTCTGGATGCTCAGATTTTTGTCCTTTTCTCCCGGATTGTCTTCCTGACCGGAATTATCTTTTTTATCCTCCGCGGGATCTCTGATGCTGAGGTTCGCGGCATTCAAGGCGACTATCCGGGAGGTGTCGCCGGATGCCTCGGCTACTCCCCAGGCGCGAAAATCCTTCCCCTTGTAATCGCCTAGTTTGCGAATCTTTCCGTTCTCCAGTTGAGGGAAAGGCCCTATATTCTGCCTAATTAAGTGCCAAGACCAAATGGCCTTAGGCACAAAGACCGAAACAGTTTCTTGAGGGTGTTCTTCTGGCGCTATGAAAAAGTAATCCCCACTTTTTTTGAGAATTTTGCCGGCTATCTCACCTGTTTTACCCTCGCGTCTTTTAATGTCTTCGTTACGGGAAAAGGTGAGATTTTTATGACCAGTCGGGTTTTTTTCGGGGGAAATGTTTAATGAAGTGCCTTTTCCAATGCCGACTATCCATCCTTGCCCGTTGTTTTTCAAAAACCCGTTTTTTATTTTTACCGAGGTGCCGAGCTTGTAGAGAGCTTTGTTTTCAATGAACTCTTCTTTGCGGGAGGCGTAAAGGTTGATTTGAATTAATTTACCGCCCGCGAAGGCGGAAAAATAATTTATTTTGGTCAAATTAAGCGGGATTGCTATCCTACCTTTTAGATCAACTGGCAGTGAGAGCAAATTTTTTTCGTACATTTCCCTTTCGGCTTTCGTCCAATCTCGGGTTGAAGTAATTTTCAAGTTTGCTTTTTTGCCCGAGGATTTATTGGAGTTGCTGTTTTTGTTTGTGTTGGAATTTTTATTGGCGTTAGCATTTTGGTTGGCGGTAAGCAGTTTGTTACCGTCGTCTTCTTGCGCGGTCAGTGAATCAGCGTTAACATTTTCATTCTCCGGGATTGGATCCTGATAATCACATTTTTCTTGGGGGGCATCCCACCGGCAGGAGTTTTGGCTGCAGAGCCAAGCTTTGCCTGAGGGGGCAGTTTTGGTTGCAGCCGTATCAATAGTATTGCCGCTTCCATCGTATAATTTCAGTTCCTCCTTGTCGTTGTGCAAAGTGAAGAGAAATTCTTGGCGGAATATTTTTAGGCAAGAATCAGCTCCGATACTGCCGGCTAATTCGTAACACTCGTTCTTGATATTGCAAAATTTCCAGCCAGTCAGGGTGATCTCGGCGGCGGAATTATTTCTTAGCTTAATATATTCATTTTCTTTAGTGTCCGTGCCATCAGGGTTAGGTAGAACCTCACAGAAAGATAGATTGTTTTCCGCCCGAACGGGCAAAAATCCGAAAAAGATTAAGAGAAATGATAAAATTATTGTTTTCATGTTAGTTTTTTTAACTTTTGATTGCAGTATGTTACGATTGCAGTATACAGGAGCGATTGTTAAATCCAGATAAAATTTTTATTAAATTTAGCTCAGGAAATTAGGAAGCGTGGGAGAGGAAACGTAGAATGCAGAACATTAAGTATAGGACAGAAAAATATAATTTTGCTATTATATTTCCCAGAAACCTTCGTGAAAACCAGAGCCATTTTTGAACAGGATATAAGAAATAAAAAGTGAAATGGAAAATAAAAATATAACAATTACAGAGCAGATTCAAAATCCAGAGACTGTCTCTGAGAGTAAAAGCGTAAGTGCTGATACTAACATTGAAATAAAGACGGAATATTCTCCCGCGAAATCACTTTTTAATTTGGCGGTCCTGTTCATAATCGGCGGGGTGTATAATATTTACTGGTACGGCGTAAATTGGCGGCTGCTGTCGCAATATAAAAATTATCGGATTCGATACGGCTGGAAAATTTTAGTTATAATCATCACTCCCATCTTTTCATATTTATTCGCCATATTTAAATTGCCTTTGTGGCTGATGCTTGTTTTTTCCCCTTTGGCGCTGGTTTCGGTTTACTTGGTCTATCTATATCTCAAGGATATCCACGATCTGGCTATTGAAAAAAACTGTCCAGTGCACCACTATCCCTTGACCACCGTAATTTACTTGACGATAATAAATATCTTACTGCATGTTTACTTAATATCGCTCATTTACAGCAATAGTTGGAACAACTATTTACGAAATAATCCGGCAATAAACTTAGGGATTCTTTTATTTTTTCTGATACTTAATTTTTCTTTTTTGGCGTTTTTAGTTCTTGCTCAACAAACTACAAACGAAATATGGAGGAAGGAATATCCTAACCTGCCTGTCAGAGAAACCTTTTCCCGAGGAGAAATTATATTTTTGACTGTCGCGTTTCTCGCTGGCTGGGGCCTCACCGGCCAGATTCTGAATATTTTAAAAACTGTTTACAGCGTATGAGATGGAAAACAAAAATAAAAGAAAAATCATTATTTTAATACTCCTTGTCGAGGCTATCGCCGCTTACTCGCTAGTATTTATTCTTTTAATTTACCTAAATAGTTTCCAACAAAAATTGAGTTCAAACAGTATCTTTAGCTCTTTAGCAGGAGGAGGAGGGATTCCTGATTTCACTACTTTTAAAATAAGATTTAATAAACCTAATGAATTCTTTGGGCAAAGAAGCCCAGGATCGATGACGAAAACCACTTACAGAACAGTAGAAACAATTGGAAAACCCCGTATGGAAGCATACTGGGATCAAATAGCCCACACCTACCATCCAAACAATCTTGCGGGAAGGGGAATGCCGGAATGGATGCCCAAAGAATTTCAACAAAAGATTATTCAAACTCCTTTTAACCCTAAAGGTATCCCATTAGATCCCCAAAACGCTAAACTTGTCGAAAACACAATACAAAGATATGGTACACAAATACCCGATCATCCAAGAACAATAACTATTCAAGAAAGGGAGTTGATTATTCCTGTACCCAGATCTCCCGCACGTCTACCTCAAGAAAGTTTTGGATTTAAAACAGCACCGACCGATCCAGAAGAATACAATAATTTTTCTAATTATTTAATAGAAAGAGGAGTGTCGCCTGAGAGTATTCCTCCCCCCGGAGCTACTTATATAGACAAAGGAACACTTAAAGAATATACCCGTGCGGTCTTTGGGCAAGTAGCGGTAAGCGCTCTTCCTCTATTGGGAATTATCGATACAGTTAAAATAGCAGCTACTCTACCTTTAACGCCAGAATCAGAATTAGGATTAATGAGTAATATTAAGCCATTATTACCTAGCGAGGAGCTTGCGCCGCCCATTCCTCAACCCACACCCACTCCTCAACCCGATTTTTGGCAAAACGTTGGTGGACCAACAGACAATCCATTTTCTGTTCAGAAACCTCAGCGACAGTATCAAACATTCGGAGAAATACCCCCTCCACAATTGATAAACAATGGAGATAGCGGTTTTGACAGGGGAGAAGTATTGCCCGCGGGTATGGATCCGGATGAATTGCTCAATCCCTTCGATAAGTACGGAAATCCAATTTCTCCTAAGCAAAATCCAGACGGAACTTCACCTCAAGAAACGGGTACGGGAACGGAATGTAAACCGGATAAAGATTCTAAGTGCGAGGAAACTGAAACACCAAAAGGGAGATAGGGTATCGGACAAGAGAAAAAGCGGGATAATTATTATTAAATTGCACAAATTCGGGAGTAAGAAACAAGAAGTTGAACCGCAGTAATGCAGGGATTTTAGTCAAATTTTAGCTACTTGATATCTTTTGATTCTTTATCTTTTACTACAGATAATCTTTTGGGCTCCTGCATAATTTTCTCAAACTCTTCCCTTTCCAACGTCTCTTTTTCCAGAAGGGTCTTTGTGACTTCGCGGAGTTTGACGCGTTTTTCTTTGATGATTTTGCGGGCGCGGGCAAGAGCGGCGACAATATATCTTTGCGTTAAATCGTCAATCTTTGCCGCAGTCTGTTCGGAATAAGGGCGGGCGTCGCGCAGCTCTTTTCCGAGAAAAACCCACTCGTCGTCCGCTCCGGAAAGGAAAACCGGCCCCATTTCGCTCATACCGTATTTGGTAATTATCTCCTTAGCCAGCCGGGTGGCCTGTTTCAAGTCGCTGGAAGCGCCAGTGGTAACTTCTCCTAATTCAAGCTCTTCCGCCACATATCCGCCCAAATACACCACGATTTTGTCCAGAAAGTCGCTGCGGCTGTGAAAGTGTTTATCCTCGGCAGGCAAGTTGATGGTGTAGCCGCCGGCTTGGCCGCGGGAAATAATGGATATCTTGTGTACCGGATCCGCTTTCGGTAAGGCGAAAGCGGTGACGGCGTGCCCGGCTTCATGGACCGCCACGATCTTCTTTTCTTCTGGATTAAGAACTCTGCTTCTTCTTTCGGGACCAAGAATTACTTTTTCAATAGAGGACAAAAGGTCGTTCATGGTAACAATTTTTTGGTTTTTTCTTCCTGCCAGAATGGCTGCTTCGTTCACCAAGTTAGCCAGATCCGCTCCTGAAAATCCCGGGGTTCTCTGAGCAATGACCTTTAAGTGGACATTTCCAGCTAGAGGTTTTCTTCGGGCGTGAACTTTCAGAATCGCGATGCGGTCTTTGATGTCAGGTAGTTCAATAATAACGCGGCGGTCAAAACGCCCGGGACGTAAAAGAGCTGGATCCAGAACATCCGGCCGGTTAGTGGCGGCGATGACAATAACGTTATCCCGCGGGTCAAAACCGTCCATTTCTACCAATATTTGGTTAAGAGTCTGCTCACGTTCATCGTGCCCTCCGCCTAATCCCGCCCCTCGGTGGCGGCCGACGGCGTCAATCTCATCAATAAACACGATAGAAGGAGTATTTTTCTTGGCTTGGTTAAATAAGTCTCTTACCCGGCTGGCGCCGACTCCCACGAACATTTCCACGAATTCCGAACCGGAGATGTGGAAAAAGGGTACGCCCGCCTCGCCGGAAGTGGCCTTTGCCAGTAGAGTCTTGCCACAGCCGGGAGGGCCAAGCAGTAAAACTCCCCGGGGAATTTTTGCTCCCAATTTATGAAACTTTTGCGGCTCTCGGAGAAACTCTACTACTTCTTTAAGCTCTTCTTTGGCTTCTTCGGCCCCAGCTACGTCCTTAAAAGTGATTTGGTGTTTATTCTTTTTGGGATCTTCCCATCGGGCACGGGACAGGCCAAACGAGAGGGCTTGCGCATTGCCCTTTTGCGCTTGGCGCAGCATTAGCCAAAAAATTCCAGCGATCAGGATGAAAGGCAGAAGGATTGGCAGGATCGTTGCCAGCCAATAGCTTATTCCACTTTCTCCTTCCATAGAAATTTCTACGCTTTGCAATTTTTCCGACTCTAGACCATAGTTTTTCAGAGTTTCTAGCAGGGAAGATTCTTTTTCTTTAAC
>VGKB01000006.1 GCA_016867255.1 Candidatus Moraniibacteriota bacterium | reverse complement strand
ATTTCACGTATTCGTGAGACAACCGGCCTAAATAATCCAATATTTTTTGGGCTTTCTTGTTTACTTCCAGGCCTCTTAATCCCATCGCGATGGTGGTGAGGTAAGCGTACAGAGTATTAGGAGAGACCGGGAAAACCCGGTGTTTGTAGGCGTAATCCAAAATGCTTTTCTCGTCTTGCTGATCACGGATAATCACTTCGTAATAAACATTTTCCGCCGGGATATACATCAGAGCGAAGTCCAGCGTGCGCTCGTCAGGCAGAATATATTTTTCCGCTATTGCGTTAATATGTTTTTTGACGTCGCCCATAAATTCTTTCCTCAGTTTTTTCCTTTTTTCTTCCTCTTCGCAACGGATAATCTCGGAGAACTTGCTGTGGGCGAACTTTGAATCAATCACCAGCAAACGGTCATCTTTTAGTTTTAGGACGGCGTCAGCCACTACGCCGCTTTTGAAGGGATATTGTAAAATAAATCCGTCTTTTGGGTATATCTGGAAGAGCAAGTTTTCCAAAGACAGCTCGCCGAGGATCCCTCTTAACTTCGGGGCTTTGAGAATTCTCTGTAATTCGGCGATGTCTTTTCCTACCGTTTGAATGCCGCGGGTCTCTTCAATCAGCTTTAGGTGGGTGTGGGATACCTTTTCCAGACTCTCCGTCGTCTTGTTAAGCCGAGAATCTAAGCTTTGGGTCATCCCTTCCAAGTTTTTTCGCAAACTACTGCTTAACTGAAAGGTATTTTTGTTGATTTGTTCAGCCATTCTTTGAATACTGCCGCCTACATTACCCTGCAAGCTGGTTAAGTGGGCAGTCAACTGCTTGATTTGTTCCGAATTTACCGCCTGCCATCTTTCAAAAGCCTGCCTTTCTTCCTGATTTGTCTTATTGAGTTCGTCGATTTTACCTTGCAAAGCATTAATGTCCTTAGTCTTTCGAAAAAGGATAAATGCCGCTCCCGCAAGAGCTAAAACCAGCACGACATAAAAAATATCCGGCTGCATAGACACCATTAATAATTACAAGTTCCAAGATAGAAAATTATTCCTTCTCCTCTTTCTCTTCCTTTTCCTTAATGTAGTATTTTTTTAGATGTGATCCTATCTTAGCGGCTAGTTCCGAGGATGTTTTGTTTTCCAGATCGCCGTTTCTTTGGATTTCCTTGAGCAAACTACCGGCACTTTTTTTTAGGTAAAAGTAAAGAGTTTTCTCCGCTTCCTTGACTTTATCAAGGGGCACTCGGTCAAAAAATCCTTCATTCACCGCTAACACCACCGCCACTTGGAGCGGCATGGACAGTGGTTCGTATTGGCCCTGCTTTAATATTTCCACTAGTCTTTTCCCGCGGTCAATCTGGTTGCGTGTTCCCTCGTCCAGATCGGAAGCGAATTGGACAAATGCCGCTAATTCCCGGAACTGCGCCAGATCCAGGCGCATTTTGCCCGCCACTTTCTTGGTCGCTTTGGTCTGAGCGGCGGAACCCACCCGGGAAACGGAAAGCCCTATATTTAAGGCAGGTTTTATGCCTTGGTGGAATAGTTCACTTTCCAAATATATCTGTCCGTCGGTAATGGAAATTATGTTGGTGGGGATGTAGGCGGTTACGTCTCCGGCTTGAGTTTCTACGATCGGCAACGCGGTCAAAGACCCGCCGCCGTTCTCCGCGTTCATTTTAGCTGCCCGCTCCAGCAGTCTTGAGTGCAAATAAAATATGTCACCCGGATACGCTTCCCGTCCCGGAGGACGTCTCAACAGAAGCGACACTTGACGGTAAGCCCAAGCGTGTTTTGATAAATCGTCATAGATTATCAAAACGTCCTTGCCTTTATCCATAAAATACTCTCCGATCGCGCATCCCGCGTAGGGAGCCAAAAAAGACAACGCTGCCGGGTCGGAAGAGCCCGCCAGCACGACAACCGTATGCTCCATTGCTCCCATTTCCCGAAGTTTGCTTACTATTTTGGCAACCTTTGATTTTTTTTGCCCAATAGCCACATAGATGCAAACTACTTTCTTTCCTTTTTGATTAATGATGGTGTCAATGGCAATAGCCGTTTTCCCCGTCTGTCGATCGCCGATTATAAGCTCGCGTTGCCCCCTTCCGATGGGAATCATTAAATCTATTGATTTAATGCCAGTTTCAAGCGGCGTATCTACGGACTTGCGCTCAATCACCCGCGGCGCGATTTTTTCTAAGGGATAATTTTTTCTGGCTTTAAACATTTTCCCTCCGTCTAGGGGCCTTCCTAGAGGATCCACTACTCGGCTCACTATTTCTTCGCTGACCGGAACTGACAGGATTTTGCCTGTTGATCGCACTATTTCTCCTTCTTTTATTGATTTCGTGTCACCAAGCACGACTACTCCCACGTTATCCTCTTTTAGGTTCAAGACTACCCCCTGGATCTTGTTTTCGCCTATTTCCACCATTTCCGCGACCATTACTTCATCCAAACCGGAAATCAGAGCTATTCCGTCTCCCACTTCAATTACCCGGCCAATTTTCTGAACCTCTGTTTCGGCATGAAAACTTTTGATTTCTTTTTTGAGAATATCCAATATTTGTTCTTTAGTATTCATGTCTTCAAATTTAGATTAAATGTTTTATCCGTTCTCTTGTAGCCGATTCCCCAGTCTTTCAAGTCTATTTTTGACAGTATTGTCAATTAGCGTGTTTTTGTAGATAATGCGCGCTCCGCCAATTTCTTCAGGATTTATTTTCCACTCCGCCGCGATGTTGCTTTGGGAAAAAGTTTTCTCCAGCGCTTCTTTTTCCTGCTCACCCGCTACCACGACTTCCGCCTTTTCCCGGCCCTTTGAAATTTCTTCGTCAATAATTTCACTAATTTTATTGGCTTCCAGATCGCGATGGTGGCTGCGTAAAACTCTAAGCCAACCTTTAACTACCTTATCTTTTTCTTGCCCGCTCTTCTCCGCCAGGAGTTCCGCGACTGCTTCTATGTAATGCCTTAATTGAAACATAAAACGAGCTTTGTTAATTTTTAATTCTCCTTCTTGATTTTAGTAATTTCCCTTTGGGTTTCCTTGATCATATCCATCCTATCTTTTTCGCTTATCCTCTGGGTGATGATTTTTTGGGCGACCGCCACCACCAGCGGCCCAATTTTTTTCTTTACCTCTTCAGTAATTTTCCTCTTCTCGTTTTCAATGTATTTTTGAGCTTCCTCCTTCATCTCCTTAATTTTTTCCCTGACTTCCCGTTCAGAATCTTCTTTGTATTCTTTACTCTCCTTGTAGGCCTTAGCCAGGATCAAATCAATTTTTTGGTTGGCCTTTTCCATCTTAACCTGTATTTTCTTGTCCGCCTCTTCAAATTTTTTCTGGGCTTTTTCCGCGTCTTCCAGCCCCCTTTTTATCTTGTTTTCCCTTTCTTGCAAGATACGCAGTAACGGACCGTATAAAAATCGCTTTAAAACATAAAGCAATAGAAAGAAGTTAACCACTTGTGCCAAGAGTATTTTCCCGTTAATGCCAAGTTTACCTAGGATATCCATATTTTATCACGCTATACGAATTTAATGATGAGCGCTACCACCAGTGCGTAAATGGCGATTGCCTCGGCAAATGCGATAGCCAAAATCATCATTGATTGGATTTTTCCGGAAGCTTCCGGATTACGACCTACCGCTTCTAACGCTTTTGCGGCTAAGATTCCAATGCCCACCCCAGGGCCAATTGCGCCCAGTCCAATAGCTAACGCGCTGGCGATTTCTTTCAGGTTGTTCATTTGGCTCAGGGCTTCTTTTGTTTCTTCCACGATTTTTAATTTAAAGTTTAAATGTTTTAAATTTTTCGTTTTTGATCCTTAATTTGGTTTACTCGTGCGCCTCTGTTGCCATTTTCAAAAACACTAAAGTAAGCGTTGTGAATACCAACGCTTGGATCAACCCCACAAACATTTCTAGCATAAAAAATGGAAGCGGTAAAATATAGGGGACCAGAAACATCATTACCATTAAAAGCACCTCTCCCGCGAAGACATTGCCAAATAGCCGGAAGGAAAAAGAAATAATCTTGGAAACTTCACTGATTAGCTCCAAAATGCCTACAAAGAAATCAATGGGGCTTTTAAAATTAAAGAATTTACCCAAATGCTTGCCCACCCCTAAGAAAACAATTCCCGCAATTTGCGTGGTGATAACTGAAATGATTGCCCAAGCGACCGTGGCGTTTAGATCCGAATTTAACGAGCGGAGCAAGGGAAGGAACTCCCGCTTTCCGTGCACCTCCTCATAAATTCCCACTGTCCCCACCCCGGGAATTAGGCCAAACCAGTTGCAAAGCAGGATAAAAATAAAAAAAGTGGCCAAGAAAGCGAAAAAACGCTGGACTTTTTCCTTGTTGCCCCAAACGCCCTCAAAGAACGAAAGCAGAGTTTCAATAACGTACTCCGCTAAATTTTGCGCTTTCCCTGGCATCATTTTTGGTTTTCGGCCGACAAAATAGGCGGTAATTATCAGCAGCGCCATCACCAGCCAGCTGGTTATAAGAGTATTAGTAATGGCAAAACCGCTAATTTTAGTTAAAGTTTCGGGAACTAAAGAGATGTGCATAATTAAACACCTTAATTAAAAATTTATCCGAGTGCCCCCGCCAGGACTCGAACCTGGAACCAATGGCTTAAGAGGCCACTGCTCTACCAATTGAGCTACAAGGGCCACCCGCTCCTATTTCACTTACAAAATTCCCGATTGTCAATTTTATCCGCTCCCGGCATAATGCTTTAGGCAAAAAATTTCGCCCACCACGAAAGTGGGCGCGGGAGATTTTTTGTTGGTAAATTAGCTATGTTACTTGTTCAGGTACAAGTTTCTTTTTTTGTTTCTCGTTTCTAACACTATTGCCGGCGGCAAAAATTTGTAGGATTATTAAGATTATTAAGACATAATTATCTTTCGCTTAAAAAATGAAAAACAAACCATTTCTCCTTGTTGCCAACTGGAAAATGAACCCCCTAACCCTAAAAGAGGCGGACCGGATCATTAAATCTTTGGAAAAGGGCATCCGCGCCATGAATAAAAAAGACTTCTTCCAGAAAATTGATTTGGTCGTCTGTCCACCCAGCGTTTTTCTGGGACGTTTGCCCAATAGCAGCGGTTTTAATTGGGGCATCCAAAACATCCATTGGGAGACCAGAGGCGCTTTTACCGGTGAATTAAGCGTTAAGATGGCGGAAGACGCCCGCTGTCAATACGCCATAGTGGGGCATTCAGAAAGGAGAAAATTCTTTGGGGAAAAAGACCAAGGCGTCAACCAAAAAATTCTTTCCGTTCTTGGGGGCAACCTCAACCCGATCCTTTGCATCGGAGAGACCAAAGAAGAAAGAGAACAAAACAAAACTAACGATGTCGTAAAAAACCAAATTTACCAGGCCCTCCAGAACGTCAGCGCTCTTAATTTACCCAGAATCGCCATCGCCTACGAACCGGTCTGGGCTATCAGCAATATGAGTAATCCCGCAATACAATCGTCAAATAATACTTACCTAAACACTGCCGACAGTCCCGACGATGTCATGGGAGTAACAATTTTAATCCGTAAAATTCTCTCCCAAATGTATCGGTCCGACATCACCAAAAAAACCAAAATTTTATACGGCGGCTCCGTCAGCCAAAGAAATATTGACGGCTTTTTGGACACGGATATTCTTGATGGACTTCTGATAGGAGGGGCGAGTTTAAGCATGTTTGAGTTTTTGCCGATAATTAAGAGTTGTTACGAAAACAGAAGTAAGTAAGATATTCATCAAATGAAAAATGGAAAATATTTCTTTGGATTTTCTCTTCATTGCGCCCACCCCTTTTTATGCCAACCGCGGCTGTCACATGCGTATTCGGGGTGAAGCGGAAGCTTTGCAAAAAAAGGGATTTCGCGTCAAAATCGTCACCTACCGCGACGGTGAAGACATCCCCGGTCTGCTAATCAAAAGGTCTTTTTACCGATTAGGCACCGATCCAAACGAAGTCGCGGCCAGCTGGAAAAACCTGCCAGCTAGTTTTTTCCTTTTCTGGACCGTTCTTCATGAAACGGTTTATTGCCGCCCTCGAGTGCTTTACGGGCACCTTTTTCACGGCGGCGCAATAGCCGTTGCGGCCAAATACCTTTCTCTTCTCCTGACGCTTTTCCAATTTAAACCCTTGCTGGTTTTGGACACGCAGGGAAGCTTATCCAACGAAATGCGGGAATACGGCATGGTAAAAGGAAATTTTTTTCTTAGTGCCATAAGATGGCTGGAAAAGTTTATCCTGTTTTTTCCCGACTTAACGTTCGTAAGCTCTTGGGATTGCCTAGTATTGCTTAAAAAAATAAGCGCCCGGAAAAATATTTGTCTTGTCCCGGACGGAATTTCTTTCTTTGACACAAAAATCTACCAGAAAAAATCTCTCCGCCTCACTGCCCCCAAAGATAAAAAACAGGCCATTGCCAAATTAAGAGGCACTCTTGCAAAAGACGAAATATTACTTCTTTTTAACTGGCTGAAGGAACGGAAAAAGATAATCCTTTACACCGGAAGTTTCGCTTGGGCAAAGGGACTGGGCATTTTCATATCAGAAGCACTGTCCGCTCTGATTAAAAATAACCATTTGCGCTTCCTTTTTGCCGGCGGGAATCTTACTAAATTGCCGCCGGAAGCACTTTCCCAATTGAAAGCTAATCGAGAAAAAATTATTGTTTCGCCAAACCTCAACGCTAAAAACCTCCTCTACTTTAACTTGTTGGGAGATATAGCTTTGGACCTTAAACCGCCCCATTCTTCCGAGTCAAGCGGAAAAATCCTCAATTATATGGCGGCAGGGCTGCCGGTAGTCTGTTTTGACAAAAAAAATAACCGCTTTTTTCTTGGCAAAAATGGGCTTTACGCCAAAAATTACCCCGATTTTGTTAAATTAATACTTAACCTTTCCGGCAATTCCTATTTAAGAAATAGAATCCGCCGGGAAAACTTAAAAAGAGCCTGGGGCGTTTTTACTTGGGATAAGGCCGCGGAGAAGATAATCAAGACTTGTAACCTATAACGCGCATGGAATTGTTCTCAACTGTTTTTTTGTCAATTATCGGCTTTCTGCTTGTCTTGGGAAATATTCTGTTTTGGAAAAAGATTAAGGCATTGGAAAAAACGGTAGGGATGCCGAACGGCTCACTACACCCCAGTCTTAAAGCTAAAAAATTAGACAAAGACGTACAAGACCTGTATGAAATAAACAGTCAAATAAACAAAGTCGCCAGGAGAGGGATCTGCAAAGTGGGGGTGGTTAAATTTAACGCTCTGGGCGAGAAGAGCGGCAACCAGAGCTTCAGTGTTGCCCTTCTTAATTTCAACGATACCGGCTTGGTGGTATCCTACCTGCAAACCGCTCAAGGGCTGCGATCTTACATTCGCCAAATCCATAAAGGGGAGGAGCAAAACGGCGCCAGTTTGCTCCCCGAAGAAAAAAAGGCGCTAGAGCGGGCGAAACAAGTAGTTTTTGACAGCTAATTCCTTAAGTTTTTTATGGAAAAAATTTCCTTGCCAGAATCCATTACCGTTAAAGAATTTGCCAAACGCTTGAAAAAAAGCGTTTCTGAAACCATTGCCATTCTTATGGACAACGGATTCTTAGTAACCATAAACGAAGAGTTGGACTATGACACGGCCGCTATTATTGCCGAAGATTTAGGATTCCAGGTCAAAAAAGAAAAGGTGTCAACAAAAGAAACTGGCCAAAGAAAAAAGACGTCAAACATTTCTTCCATCTTAAAAGAGGAGCTCAAAAAAACTCCCAAAAAACAACTCAAACCTCGTCCTCCGATAGTCACGATTTTGGGCCATGTGGACCACGGCAAAACCACGCTTTTAGATACTATCCGGCGCACCAAGGTCGCCGAAAGCGAGTCTGGCGGCATTACCCAGCATATCACGGCCTATCAGGTTAATAGCAAGGGTAAATTGATTACTTTCGTTGACACCCCCGGTCATGAAGCCTTTCAAAAAATGCGCTCCCGCGGGGCTAACGCGGCCGACATCGCGGTGATAATCATCGCTGCCGATGACGGAGTAAAGCCACAAACAAAAGAAGTGCTGGATTACGTAAAATCCGCTAAAATCCCTTTTATCGTCTGCCTTAACAAAGTTGACAAACCCGAAGCCAATCCGGACAAAGTCAAGGGCAAGTTGGCCGAGGAAGGAGTACTGGTTGAGGGTTGGGGCGGAAAAATACCTGTCGTGGAGATATCCGCCAAACAGAATAAAAATATTGATGATTTATTGGAAACTATCCTTCTGGTAGCTGATATTGAGGAACTTAAAGCGAACTATTCCTGCCCCGGATTGGGCTTGGTTTTGGAATCCCATCTGGACAAAAAAAGAGGGCCAGTTGCCACGGTGATCGCTAAAAATGGAATCATAAAGAAAGGAGACTTTGTTACTGCTGAGAATGTTACGGGGAAAGTCAAATCTCTAGAAGACTTTCAGGGCAAAAAAAGTCTTCTCGCCCGCCCCGGCACGCCCGTAACTCTTCTGGGGTTTACGGCTTTACCGGCCGCGGGAAGCGTGGTTAAGGTGCTGGAAAAGAAGTCTTTAAAGAGAAAAAGAGAGATTACTTTATCCCGTGAGATTACCTACAAAGGAAGGGCTTCCGCCTTGAAAAGGATTGAAAAGTCGCTGAAAAAAGAAAAGTACCAAAAACTAAATATTGTTTTGAAGGCCGACACTCAGGGGTCCTTGGAGGCGATCACCCAGATTTTAGATAGTCTGGTAGTGGACAACGTGATTATAAAAACGATAAAGTCCGGTGTGGGCCAGGTATCTGAATCGGATGTCCTTTTTGCCAAAATCAGCAATGCTGTACCCTACGGCTTCCGAGTTACCGAAACTCTTACTGCTTCCCAAGTCGCAATAAAAGAAAAGATCAAGGTTCGATTTTTTGACGTAATCTACCATTTAATCGGAGACATCCAAAAAGAGATGCGGAGAATTATTGCCACAGAGAAGGTCCGCTTAGACCAGGGTTCTCTGCAAGTTTTGGCCATTTTTCGTACCGGCAAGAAAGACATGATTGTCGGAGGGAAAGTTACAAAGGGAAAAATCCGCAAGGGGGACGAAGCCGAGATTCAAAGAGACGGTGAGACTATCAGCATCGGCAACGTAGTCCAAATGAAAAAAGGCAAGACGGAGGCCGAGGAGGCCGAAGAAGGGGAGGAATGCGGAATTACTTTTAAGACTCGGGGACCGCTTACTAAAATTAAAGAAGGCGACATTTTAAATTCTTACTTTTACGAAGAGCAGGTTGTTTCAATAACTTAGCCATGCAAAAAAAATCATTTATCCCCTCCATCGGCATTGACGCAGCCGATCTTTGCCAAAAACGCATTGACGGAACCAGAATCTATATTCTAAACATGCTTCAGCGGTTCGGGAGTCTGGCTCCGGAAACCATTTTTCACGTTTATCTTCAGGGAAAGGTAAATCCCTATTTGGAATTTAAGAACTTCTCAAATTACAAAATCCGCAATGAGCCGTTTCCCTTTTTTTGGACCCAGCTTAAGCTCCCCTCTCTCCTGCGAGCGACTAATCCGCAAGTTTTATGGATGCCTCTTCATAATCTGCCGATTTTCCGTCCCCGGGGGCTAAAGACGGTTATTACCATCCACGATCTGGCTTTTAAGCTCTTCCCGGATTTTTTTCCGGCCAAAGACCTGCTGCTGCTTAACTATCTTACCGCTTATGCGGTTAAAAACGCTGACCGGATAATCGCGATTTCCCGCTCAACCGCCCGAGACCTTAATGAAATGTACGAAGTTCCTCCTCATAAAATCAAAGTTATCCACCACGGCTACGACGGTAAAATATTCCGCCTGCCCAAAAATAATGAGCTTCCCAAAATCAAAGTTATTAAGGAACGATACAAAATCCCTCCCCACGCTAAATACTTAATATATGTCGGCGCTATTCAGCCGCGTAAAAATCTAGGCGTCTTGGTAAGCGCGTTTGAAAGGATTAAGACTCTTCACACATTTAAGGACTGGAAATTAGTCTTAGCTGGTTCTGACGCCTGGATGATGGAAAATCTAAAAAAACAGATTAAAAACTCCGTATGGCGCAAAGATATTATAATGACAGGCAATTTTTCCATACCTGACTTGCCTTATCTTCTCTGGGGCGCGGAAATATTCGTCTTCCCTTCGCTTTATGAAGGATTTGGCATCCCTATTTTGGAAGCCATGGCTTGCGGCGTTCCCGTAATCACGGCTAAAAATTCAAGTCTCATTGAAGCGGCTGGTAATAACGCCCTATTTTTTGATACCGGAAAAGTGAGTGACTTGGCCGCTACCATTAAAGAATTATATTCCTCTTCCCAGAAAATGAAATTCTTGAAAAACAAAGGATTATCCTGGGTTAAGAATTTCAGCTGGGAAAAAGCGGCTAGAAAGACCTATGAATGCCTAATAGAGACCGCAATTTCTTAACTCTTTTAGCACTCACACTTGACGAGTGCTAAAAGAAGTTTAAAATATAAAATACAATGTTTAGGGTTTTGATTTTTAAATTTTAATTTAATTAGATGTCCAAAATACTCGGTATTGACCTTGGCACCACTAACTCCTGCATGGCCCTTATGGAAGGAGACAAGCCAAAGGTTATTGAAAATCACGAGGGAGCTCGCACTACTCCCTCAGTGACAGCGCTGTCAAAAAATGGCGAACGGTTAGTAGGGATAACCGCTAAGAGACAGGCGGTAACTAACCCAGAGAATACGATTTTTTCTGCCAAGCGGCTGATTGGCCGCCGGTTTACCGATCCGGAAGTACAGAACGACATTAAACTCTTTCCTTTTAAATTGCAGGAAGGAAAGGATGGCGGGGTAGAAATAAAATTAGGCGATGAATGGAAAAAGCCCCAAGAAATTTCCGCCATGATTCTGGCAAAATTAAAATCGGATGCCGAGGCAAAAACGGGAGAAAAAATTGAAAAAGCGGTAATTACCGTTCCGGCTTATTTTGACGATGCCCAAAGGAAAGCTACCCGTGATGCCGGTAAAATCGCCGGCTTTGAAGTGGAAAGAATTATCAACGAGCCCACTGCCGCCGCCCTGGCGTACGGATTTAACCGTAACAAAGACGAAAAAATAATCGTTTACGATCTTGGGGGCGGAACTTTTGATGTCTCGGTTCTGGAAGTGGTTGGCGAGGGCGACGATAAATCAGTGGAAGTCAAAGCCACCAGCGGCGACACTCACTTGGGAGGGGACGACTTTGATCAAAAGATTATTGATTGGATTATCGCCGAATTCAAAAAAACCGAAGGGATTGATCTGGCAAAAGACTCCATGGCTCTACAGAGAGTGAAAGAAGCGGCGGAAAAAGCCAAGATTGAACTTTCCACCTCAATGGAAACAGAAATTAACCAGCCTTTCATCACCATGGGAGACGGCGGGCCCAAACACCTTAATATGAAGATAAGCCGCGCCAAATTAGAAGATCTAGTGGGTGATTTAGTGGAAGGTACATTAAAGCCCTGCAAGAAAGCTTTGGAGGACGCCAAGACTGATAAATCGGCCATTAACGAAGTCATTTTAGTGGGAGGTCAAACCCGCATGCCTCTGGTAGTAAAAAAAGTGAAAGAATTTTTTGGCAAAAAGCCCAATATTTCTCTTAACCCGGACGAGGTTGTGGCCTTGGGCGCCGCTGTCCAAGGGGGAGTGCTGCGGGGAGACGTAAAGGACGTACTGCTTTTAGACGTCACTCCCTTGACTTTGGGTATTGAAACTTTGGGAGGAATTCGTACGCCCATTATTGAAAGAAATACAACGATTCCCACTTCCAAAGAACAAATCTTCTCCACCGCTTCCGACAATCAGCCATCGGTAGAGATTCATGTTCTGCAAGGCGAAAGGGAGATGGCCGCAGATAACAAATCATTGGGCCGCTTTCACCTAGACGGAATACCGCCGGCTCCCCGAGGGATCCCCCAAATTGAAGTAAAATTTGACCTAGACGCTAATGGAATCCTCAATGTTACTGCCAAGGATAAAGCTACTGGGAAAGAGCAATCCATAAGAATTGAAGCATCTTCCGGCCTTTCCGATGAAGAGATTGAAAAAATGCGAAAAGACGCCGAAGCGCATGCGGATGAAGACAAAGCCAAAAAAGAACTTATTGAAAGCCGCAACTTGGCCGACACCCTTATATTTACCACCGAAAAAGCTCTCAAGGAAGCGGGAGATAAAATTAGCGAAGAGGAGAGGAAAGACATTGAAGAAAAAATCAAATCTCTGCGGGAAATAAAGGACGGGGACGACAAAGAAGCAATCAAAAAAACCCTGGAAGAATTGAGCCAATCGGCGCAAAAAATTGGAGAGATTTTATATAAGCAAGCCCAGGAGGTAAAAGAAGCTAAAACTGCAAAGGAAAGCGATAAAGGAGAAGAAGAAAAACCGGACGGAAAGAAAGGAGAAGGCGAAGAAAATAAGCCAAAAGAAGACAAATAATCGATCTTTAGTGCTTTAAATTCCTTAATAGCCGGCCTTTTGCAAGTTAATGATGAGATTATTCAACTCCATCTGAATGTGGCCGCCAGTGCTTGCATCCCCAGGAGCAACTTCCCGGGCGATGTTTTTAACCATTTGCAGGACTTTTTCTTCGTCTCCTTCACATTCGTCCAGAATGCGCTCCGCCATTCGTTGAAAAATTTTTAGGCCATCCGCCGCCGCTTCACTGTTTTCCAATGCTTTTCTTAGATCGCCCTTGAGTTCTTCCAAGCTTCTATCTTCCGCCGTGACTTCCGCCGTAGTTTCCCCGGCTTCGGCCTCTCCTCTCTCTCTTTTAAAATTTATTTCTACTTCTAACGCCTGTCTCTCTTCCGGCTCTCCGGCCTCCCAAATCTCTTCTCTCCTTGCTTCTCCCGGGCTGTATTTTTCATTTGATCCTTCCTTCCGAAACCTTTCCGGCGCGGAAGTTGCTTTTTCTACCTCTTTTTCTTGTCCTTGCGCCATTGTTTTTTGAAATTACAAAATTTAATTAAGGGGTGGTTTTACTTCGGCAATCAGCACATCGTAGACGGCTCTAGGACTACTAAAATTTTGTTTTATGGCCGCGCGCATTTTGCTTTGCGCGCCACTGCTATATTTTATCCATTCGGCTATTTTATCCTCTCCTTCCTTTGTCATCTTTATACCGCTCAGATATTTAAAATTCTCCACGAATTTCTTTCCTTCAAACGAATCGCTAACTTCCGCCGCCGCCGCAATCCGTTTGGCAAACTCTTCCCGTTGATGTTGGTCCAGAAGCATAATTTTCGCGTTAAAATTAAACGGCAAACAAATCCGGCCTGTGATTTTAATGCCCGTCCTTATCCGGCTAACCTTTTAAGTTCTTTTTCGTCTATTATTTTTATTCCCAACTGCCGGGCCTTTTCCAGTTTACTGCCCGGATCAGTCCCGGCTACCACATAATCGGTATTTTTGCTTACGCCGCCAGCAATTGCCCCACCGGCCGCGCGAACCATCTCTTTCGCTTCGTCTCTACTTAAATTTGGCAGGGTTCCGGTAAACACAAAAGTCTTGCTTTTTATTGATCCGGCTGTTTGGTTTCCTTCCCTTAACAATATTATTCTAACACCTAATTTTGTAAATTTATTAAATTCCCGCAAATTGTTCTGGTCGCCGAAGAAAGCTAAAAGACTGCCGGCCGCCTTTTCTCCAATCCCTTTTACTTCCTGCCATTGCTCCAAGGATACTGATTGGGCAACCCCCGCTAATTGTATTGGGAGGATATTGGATTTCTGGGTTTTCTTTGAGCCGTGCGATTCAGGGTCGCCCGAAGATGACAAAACGGGTTGTTTTTCTAAAAAACGGGCGGCTAACACTGCCGTTTCTTCACCGACATAACGGATACCGAAAGCGTTTATGAACTTTTCCAGCCTGATATTTCTACTGCCGGAAATAGCTGAAACCAAGTTTTTAGCTGATAATTCGGCAAATCGTGCAAGCGGGACTAAATCTCCCTTCCTCAGCCGAAAAATATCCGAAAAATCCCTAATCAAGCCGTTTTCCATTAGCTGAACGATAATTTTATCCCCCAAACCATTAATGTTAAAACCTTTTTTGCCAGCGAAATGGATTAATTTCTCCCGCTTTTGCGCAAAGCATTTCTTGTTGGAGCAATACAAAGCGGCTGCGGCTTTATTTTTCTTTAAATAGCGCCTTTGCGTTCTTCTGCCGCAAACAGGACAGGATTTTGGCATTTTGTATATTTTTTCCCCTCCTCCGCGCAGATTTTTAATTACCCCGACGATTTCAGGGATAACATCACCCGCCTTTCGCAACACCACGGTATCTCCAATCCGCACATCCAGTTTTTTCACTTCGTCTTCGTTGTGCAAACTTGCCCGGCCCACCACCGATCCGGCAATCGGTACCGGTTTTAATATCGCGACGGGAGTTAGCGCCCCCGTACGACCGACTTGAATTTTTATGTCCTCTACGAGTGTCGTGGTCGTTTCCGCCGGAAATTTATAAGCCACTCCCCAGCGAGGGGACTTACCGGTGAATCCTAATTTATCTTGATATTCCAAGGAATTCACCTTGACTACCAGTCCATCAACGCCGAACTGGAAAGAATCCCTTTTGGGAGAGAAAGATTGATAAAATTCTTCCGCTTCTTTTAAATTCTTGCAGTGTTTGTAAAACGGATTGACCTTAAAGGTTAGTTTTTTCAGCAACTCCAATTTTCCTTCCTGGGTCGCCAATCTAAGCGGAAAATGTCCTCCCGGGATCGGATGCGCCTGATACAAAAAACTGTCCAGTTTCCGCCCGGCGGCGATCCTGGGATCTAATTGGCGGATTGAGCCGGCTGCCGCGTTGCGGGCGTTAGCGAAAAGGGGCAGCCGGCTTTTCTTCCTCTCTTTATTAATTCTTTCCAACTCTTTTCTGGAAAGCCAGCATTCACCCTCTACCACCATATCCACCTTCTCCTTAAGAACCAGCGGGATGCTTTCAATGGTTTTAATGTTCTTAGTAACGTCTTCTCCGGTCATTCCGTCCCCCCGGCTGGCTCCATTTGTTAATATTCCTTTTTTATAGGTTAAGACGATATGCAGGCCGTCAATTTTTATTTCGGCTATGTAGTCAAGACTAACTTTCCGCCCTAATGATTTTTGAAGAATCCTTAAATTTTTATTTTCCCAATTGCTTAATTCTTCCCAATCAAAAGCGTCGTCCAAACTCCACTGTTTGACTAAATGGACCACCTTAGAAAATTTAGGGAGCGGCTTTTCCGCGATTCTCTCCGTCGGAGAGTGCGGCAATTTATACTGCGGATATTTCTCCTCCAATTTTAGCAGTTCGTGGCGCAGAGAAGTATAAGTTTCATCGGTAATTTCCGGATCATTTAGGACATGGTAGCGATAACGCAACCTTTCTACTTCCTCCCGGAGTTTATTTATTCTTTCTCTTGCTTTTTTTGTTATTCCTGCCGCCATTATTGGGTTTTTTCTCAATTAAATTTATCCTGACTCCCTCCTGTCTTAAATGCACTCCGGCTTCACTTCCCCGCCGAAGCTTATTATCCAAGACCATTTGAGCTATCGGCTCTTCTATCTTCGTTTGCACCAATTGCCGAATAGCTCGTGCCCCTTCTTCGCGGTCTATTCCTCTTTTCGCCAGGAAAGCCGGAAGGGATTTTCCCGTCTTCAATTTTATTTTATTAGTCTGGCTTAACCGCTTTTTAAGCTTCTGAATATCTAATTGAGCGATTTCTTTAAGATCACCCTCCTTGAGAGCCCCAAAAAACACAATGTCGGTAAGCCGGCTAATAAATTCCGGCTGCAAAAATTCTTCCAGCCACTTCCTTACTTTTCGGCTTTTCCCCTTTTTAAAAGAGCCGGAGACTTCCTTCTCTCCAAAACCAAGAGTTTTCTTATTGAATTCGCCACTGCCTAAATTGGTGGTAAACACAATAATCGTATTGCGGAAATTGACCTTTTTACCCGTCCCGTCCGTAAGGAAACCATCCTCCAACACTTGAAGCAGAACGTGGAAAACTTCCGGATGCGCTTTCTCAATCTCATCAAAAAGAACCAAACTGTAAGGATTTTTCCTAACCTGATCGCTAAAATTATTCCTGTCGCCGTAACCAACATATCCGGGCGGCGACCCTAGCAAACGCGAAAGAGTGTGTTTTTCGCTAAATTCGCTCATATCAACCCGAATAAGAGAATCGGGCCTTAAAAATATTTCTGTAGCTAATAATTTTGCCAGATAGGTTTTTCCGACTCCCGTTGGCCCCACAAACAGGAAGGAAGTGGCTGGCCGGTCAAAATCAACCACCCCGGCTAATTTCCTCTTTAAGCTTTTACAGACTCTTGCCACAGCTTGGTTCTGTCCCTTAATTTGGGCTTTTAGTTTTTTAGGCAGTCGGTTCAACCTTTCCTTCGTGTCTTCCAGAAAAAGCTCCACCGGAATATTGAGTTTTTTCCCCAATACTTTAGCCACGTCCTTTTCCCTTACCACCGGCACGGTTTTTGCTTCTTTAAGCACGTCTTTCTCTAAACTTTTAATTGCCAGGTTTAAATCTTTTTCGTTTTGAATTAGCGGCTCTATTAACTTAAAATTATTAGCGTCTACTGCCTGCTCCTTTAATCTAATCAATTTTTCCTTCTGGGCTTCAAGTCTCTGTAAATGGCTAATTGCTCCCCGAGAATGTTCCTCTTGAACCACGTAAGCCGCTGCCTCGTCCAATAAATCAATGGCCTTATCGGGCAAGTAGCGATCGGTAATGTATTGGCTGGCCAGAGTTACGATTTTTTTGATGGTTCTCGGAGGAATTTTCACCCGATGATAATTTTCGTAATGATTTTTGATTCCCCTCAAAATTCTTTCCGTTTCCAATGGATCAGTTTCCTTAACCCACACCGGCTGAAAACGCCGTTCCAACGCGCCATCTTTTTCAATATACTGCTGATATTCTTCCGAGGTGGTAGCCCCAATACAACGCAACAATCCTCGAGCCAGCGCCGGCTTTACGATATTCGCCGCGTCCAGGCTCCCTTGGGCACTGCCCGCCCCTACAATATTGTGCAGCTCATCAATAAAAAGTATTACGCTAGAATCCTTTTCGGCTTCTTCAATAACTCTTTTGAAACGTTCCTCAAATTCTCCCCGAAAAGCAGTGCCCGCCACTAAAAGGCCAACATCTAAATTCATTATTTTCTTGCCGACCAAATTATAGGGAACGTTTCTCTCCAGCAGTCTGAAAGCGATGCCGGCCACAATAGCGGTTTTCCCTACTCCCGGCTCCCCGATAAACACTGGGTTGTTTTTAGTCTTTCTCATTAAAATCCTGATGGCCCGCTCAATCTCTTCTTCCCGGCCTATTACCGGTTCAATCAGGCCCTCCGCCACTTCCTTGTTAATGTCCCGGGCGAAGTAATCCAATAGTCTGATATTTTTTTGCTGGTATTGAGGCTGGGAGGGCATCACGATGCCAAAGGCCGGGCGGTTATGAAATCTATCAAAATGAAAGGAATTATCGTTCTGCTCCCTCTTCTGCTTCTCGTTAAGCAAGGAATTGAAAAGTTCGCTTACTTCCCCTAAAATATCCCGATAAAAATTTTGTTCTTTTTGGCTCTCCGTTTCCGATAATGATTCGTTTACGCCGTTTTTTGTTTTATTTTCAATTTTTTCCGCAAAAAAGAAGGGGTCTTTCAAAGAAATTTCTTCCTTAGAAAGTATAACTTTAACTTGATCAATTAATTTTTTATATTCCGTTTGATTTTTTGAAAGCAAAAAGTTGACTTCTTCCCCCGGGTTTTCCAGAATGGAAAACAACAGGTGTTCCGTTCCAACATAGGGAAACTGGAATTGCTGAGCGGCTCTCACGGCTCCAATAATAATTTTATGGACCGCCTGGGAGAAAGGAATCGATCCTTGAGCTTTTCTTCCAATTTTCTTGCTAACCCGGCTTTTGCTCCTAAGCACGCTTAATTGGTTAATCAAAACGCTGCCCACCCCGCCTCTCTCCTGTGCCAACGCATTAAATAAATCTATGACTTCCACTTTAGCGGAGCTGTTTCCCCTTGTAAAGGCGCATTTTTGCGCTCGGTTGAGCGTGTTTTTCAAGTGTTCGGTAAAATATCGCAATATCACATTATTCATAACTAAAAAAACTTAAATATCCTTTACATCAATTATCTTTCACTTTTAGGAAAAAGACAAGATATTCCCGCTTTTTTTGCGCAGGAATTTATTGCCCGTCCGTTAAGTTGCAAGATTAAAAAAACAGGGTATTTTAATAAGATTAATTCAAAATTTAAACATTAAAAAACCCAGTTTTATATGCTATCAAAGGAAGAACAGTTATACCAACTTATTAAAAACCACCAAAACAAACTGCTTTTCACTAAGAACGAAATAAACGGCGATTTGTTCGGCAGTCTTTTAGCGTGGGCGTTTTTTCTGGGGACGACCAACGGTAAAAAGTTCCCGACTCTTTACCTTCCTCGTTTCGCGGAATTGAAAAAATTCTATCCCTTCCTGCCTGATTATAACCTAATAATTGACCAGATAAGCGGAGTAAGAGATTTTATTCTGTCTTTTAACACCAGCGGTAACGACATTGATAATGTCCGCTGGAGAAAAGAAAACGGCCACCTGGACATAATCATTACCCCCCAAAAAGGGAGCATTGACCCGGCTGATTTCTCCTTCTTGCCGGCGAAGTTCCGCTACGATTTAATTATGACATTAGGGACGACCGATTTTAACGACTTGGGAGATGTGTACGAAAAAAACAGCGATCTGTTTTTTGAATTGCCCATAATTAACTTAGACATCAATCCGGGTAACGAAAATTATGGCCAGCTGAACATTATAGACACCATTCCAAGCTCCCTAGCGGAATTGTCCACCGACATAATGAAAAAAATTAATCAAGACGCCATTAAAAAGGAAGTGGCGCAATGTCTCTTGACGGGGTTGATTGAGGCCACCGATAATCTTAAAAATCCCAAAGTCACTCCCCACACTTTTGACACGGCGGCTTTCTTGATGGAACAAGGCGGCAACCACCAAACAATCCTTAACATCCTATACGAGACCGAATCTTTGGGTTCCCTTAAACTTTGGGGTAAACTCTTGGAAAGACTCAAAGAAGAGGAAAACATCATTTGGTCCTACCTGAATCTGGAGGAAGTTATTAACTTTAAATTTCCTCACATTATGTTGCGCCGCTTTTTTGTCCGGCTGAAAAATTATCTTTCTCTGGGCAATAAAAAATTGCTTTTGCTCTGGCAAACCGACCAAGAAAAAATTTGCGGATTCATCCATAAAATTGACCGCGAAAATGGCAAGGACAAAAAAATCATAGAGGAGTTGAGCGGTGAGATTTTTAACTCCGAATATCTCCACTTTGAGAGAACTGACGAAGCCCGCGAGGGTTTTTTGGCCCTTAAAGATAAAATAAAAAATATCCTGTAAAATAAGATCAATGAAAAATATAAAACTAAAGTCCGCGCGGGAAATCCAAACGCTCCGGGAAGGCGGAAAGATACTGTCTGATATCCTTAAGCAAGTCGCAATGGCGGTAAAAGCCGGAACGCGCGGAGAGGACTTGGACGAAAAAGCCATGAAACTGGCCGCAGAAAATGGGGCGGCTTGCTCTTTCTATCGCTTTCTGGGATTCCCCGCTCATATCTGCCTTTCTTTGAACGACGAAGTCGTCCACGGCCTGCCTTTTGGAAAAATAATTCGCGAAGGTGATTTGGTAAGCATTGATCTGGGAATAAAATATAAAAAATTATTCACCGATTCCTCCGTATCGTTTGTCGTACCGGGCAGGAATAAATCGGCAAATAGCCTTTCCGCAAAAGAGAGACTAGTGCGCACCACTTTATCGTGCCTCAGAAAGACCCTGAAATATTGCCGCACCGGCTACCGGCTGGGTGACATCGGCTTTTCCATTCAGAAACAGGCGGAAGAGATGGGCTATTCGGTGGTAAAAAAACTGGTTGGCCACGGTGTCGGCTACGCCGTTCACGAAAACCCTTTCGTTCCCAACTATGGCAGTTTGGGGAAGGGCGAGCGCCTGCGTCCCGGAATGGTTCTCGCAATTGAGCCGATGATTAACGAAGGCAGTGAAGATGTTCGCTTAGACCAAAAAAACGGCTGGTCTTACAGAACAGCCGACGGAAAACTTTCCGCTCATTTTGAATGGAGCGTTGCCATTACCCATAAAGATCCTATTGTCCTCACGCCCCTAAACTGGTTTAGAGAATTTCGTCCTGCCGCTTAAGCTCTTTTTCAATTATTTTTCCTTATCCACTGCGGGTCGTATCCCGAATAGGAACTTTGGCTCTGTATCGTCTTTGCCGCTTGATACGGATCGGTATTGCAAACTTCCTGCCGGCTGCTTCCGAAGGGCATAACGCCAAATAAAACCGTATTGTGCTTGCGATAAGGATTGTAGCACTGTGGATTGCTTTGCTCGCAATGTCCGTTATCCCAGTTGCGGCTGTATTTCCACACCTCTTTCATAAAATTATCTGACCGTTTGCGATTACCGGTACCGCAACATCCCGCGGTGCTTTGCTCGCTTTCCGACGAGGGATGGATATTATAATGTTTAATGTCGCGCATTACTTTCGCGCCGTCAGAAGAAAGCCGCAGGTCGCCGCGCATAGTAAGCGGCGAAGGGTTACCCGATTCCGGACTATAATGGTAATGAGTCTGGACCGCATACATCCCCGGTTTGGCAAATCCCCCTTTATTTAGCCCTTGGGGGTAAGTAAGCATCGGCTCCGCCCCGCCATTATTGCCTACAACCTTTCCTTCGGGAGAAAGATAGCTCATATTCATTCGGGTGCACTGGGGGTTAAGGCAGAAACCGATCATGGCGCCATTTTTGGGGATTTCTCCCGGCTTAAATCCCATACACTCCGCGAGACTGTTAAAATCTCCACTGGACTGAAAGCCCCCGGCAGTGGCTCCATTATCCCTTAAGGTGCCTTCATTCCCCTTGTCCTGTCCCGGCGGGCTGGAAGAATCGGTACTAACCCTTCCGCTATCTCCCTCTCCGGTTGTGCCGGAACCATTGGAATAATTATCTTCCCCTTCCCCTCTCTTTTGGCGGTCAAACCAGTCTTTCAATTTACCGTAAAACTCTTCGTCCTCCTTTGCTTTGTTTTCCCTTTGGGCCAAGTCCTTTATTGCCGTAATTTGGGAGCATCTGTTGTCGTAAACAAGCTGCGGGGCGCAGGAATGGGTTGAGACAATACCTTTTTGGCACTGGTCTTTTCCTGATTCGGGGTATACCGCTAAATAACTTCCTTCGCAGCGGGTTGCGGGGCAACTGTTAATTTGAAGCAGAATTTGGCCGCAGGAGCATCCGTCGCTTCCGCTGCCAATCTCCCGGTTCACAGCTTCACCCTTGGGGGTTTCCGGGCAAACGTCCTGGCCATTGGAAACACCGTCTCCGTCTTCATCTTCTGCCACTTTTAGATTGGCGTCCACACATTTTCCGTTAACCAGACAGCTTCCTTCGGGACATTGACAGCCCGCCGTCTCATTTTTTACCAGAGAGCATTCCAGTCCGCCGTTCCCGCAAGCCGCTTTTTGGGAAGCGCACCGGTTAATAAATTTTGTCCATTCGCCGCCCGAATCTTCACATTTTTGCGATTCTTCTTCGCCGTAAGACTTCGTCAAATAGACTAAGACATTCTCTAATTTGTTTTCGGGTAAAGCTTTAAGCAGCTGGTCAACTTTTTCTTCAATTACGACGTTTTCTTGATCGTTTTCAGTCAAGGCGGGATAGTTTTTCCCGCCTTCAACAAGAAATCCCTGATCCCGCCGCTCAATCGTCATTATTTCATTTAAATCTAACTGTTTTTGGATCTGATCGCTAAAGGCGACAATATTTCCGCCGGACATTCCATCCAAATATCCCTCCAGATTCCTCCTTATACTGGCTGAATTCGCGTCCGCCGAACTGAAATCAACGACAAATTTTAATTTCTCTCCCGGTAAAAGCGCCAACAAGTCCTGTTTTAGGTTCATGGCATCAAAGTCCTGGGATTTGATGCTTACGAAATTTACTCCCTTTTCGGTCAAAGGATACAAACTGGTAACGTCTTTGTGAATTTCTTTCGCGGTGGGAATGCCGAGGTATTTATTTAAAATCGTTTCATCGTCTTTCGGCGTTTCTTCCGGCTCTTCACATTCAATTTTCCACCAGCTGCCCGGGAAGCCGAGAGTTTTATGCGCGGTATGGACTAAGAGCCAAGCCGCAAGGCAGATTCCAAAACCCAAAATCACATAACGCAGCGTTCTTTTTGTCAGAAAAACAAAATGGGGCTCTCCAATCGCAAAAATCTTAATTAAACCGCTTAGCACCGCGAAAAAAAGAGCGATGGCAAACGAAATCCCCAATAAATAAGAAAAAACGCTTCCCGTGAGCTTCAACAAGTCACAGACAGTACAGTATTCGCAAACCACTAATCCATTCTCCATAATTTTGATTTTTGATATTTGATTTTTGAGATTTCTTGGTGTCCTCGGGAGGACTTGAACCTCCAACCGCAGGCTCCGCAAGCCTGTGTTCTATCCGGTTGAACTACGAGGACGGCGATTTAATCTTAAATTTGAAATTTCAAATTTCTTTCATTTGTGTTATATTATCAGCATTAAATTATATTGAGAAGTAAGCCAACAAAGATGAAAAAAGCTTCAATTATCTTCCTCAAATTTTTCGGCTTGGTCATCGCGGTTGCTTTCTTGGGCTGGTATATCGGCTTTTTAAGCCAGGTAAACGAACTCAACCCAATTGGCGATGATCAATCCGGCAGTTCTGCCGTAAGCCAACCAATCCGTAAATTTCCCGACCTTCAGGATCCCAAAGACGTTCTTTACAAATGGACTTACCAGAAAAAACCTTACGAGCTTAAACTTACCCTTTATAAAACTGCTTATGATTTTTATCAGTCCAGCCCCAAAGAATACAGCTACAGCGGCGAGCTCCCTCAAAATTGGGAAGAGGAGTATTACGGCATGTTTATTCGCCAAAACCCGCTGGACAAAACCATCAACGCTTTGGCGGATTCGCTGAAGGGCTTGGCGGTCCGCAACCGGCTGAGCGACGACCAAACGGTTGAAATGATAGCGGCCTTTGCGCAAAATATTCCTTATGACAACGACCGGGCTAGAATTATTGAGTCCGGCGCGGAGAACGAAAAACCTAATTATCCTTATGAAATCCTCTATGAACAAAAAGGGGTCTGCTCCGACAAAAGTTTCCTTCTCACGGCAATTCTGCGCGAACTGGGCTTCGGCACCGCCCTCTTTGAATACAAATCTGAAAAACATCTGGCGATAGGCATCCGCTGTCCCTATGAAAATTCCACTTACGGTTCCGGCTACTGCTACACGGAAACCACCCAGCCGGGGCATAAAATTGGGGTCATTCCCGACCTTTCCGCCGCCGACAACTTGGCGGTAGCCAAAAAAGAGCTTTCCCAGTTTAGCGATAATGGCAGTGGCAACCAAGCAGTAAAAAAATTAGGAACGGCCAAAATATTCCAGAAACGGGATGGCCGGGTTTACAACGGAATTGTCAGCACTCTCAAAAACCAAGCCCGGATAAACACGTTAGAAAATGAAATCTCTTCCCTAAAAAACGAGTTAACTCTTCTTAAAAACCAGCTGGAATCCCAAAACAAAGCCATTGACGGTTTGGCAAAAAAACTTGAGGGCTTAAAGAAAGCCAAAAACTACGCCGCCTATAACAGTCTGGTTCCGGAATACAACCAAAAAGTCGGCGATAACAAAAAAACTAGCGCCGATTACAACCGCAAAGTCAATTTATACAACCAGAAGATAAATGAGTATAACAAATTAATGAAGGATTTCTACTGACATCCCCTTGCCCATTGCCGGCATCAATAAAAAAACCCCGCGACTTACTGGCCATTTGGACCACGCGCGGGGAAATTAGAAGAGGGCTTACCCTATACCGCCGGGTAATGCCCCAAAGTCACGAGCTGGCCGCCCTGCAACTCAACCAGGGGATACCCCTGATTGTTGGGGTTGCCAACTACGGCGCGGTCCCCATTATGTTTGAGGACCTCGCCGGCTTGTCCCTTCTTTAGATAGGGCAGGGTCAGCACCCGGCCACTTACCTTTAAGCGGATCACTCCTCGATCCGCTTGGATGGCCGGCTTCCGGGTCGGGTCTTCCCAGGAAAGGTCTTCCAGAAGGCCTTTCCTCTCGCATTTCCCGCCCCGCGATTTTCCGATAAAGAAGGAGCAGACGGGCGGAGCCGCCTTGGGATCGTCCAGACTGGCAACCACCACCACGGCGGTGCCGTCGTCCAGGACCATCCACTTTTCTTGGACTTCCTCCTCCGAGATGGGAATCCCCCATCTCTTTCTCCCGTCCGGCTGGAAGGCGGTAATAGTGTCTCGACCCTTCATCTCGGCGTAAACCTCCCGGTTTCGCCGCTGCCGGGCCTCTCTCTCCGCCGCCCGCCGGGCTTCTTCCTCCGCCCGCGCCTGCGCGGCTACTTCTCTCATCTCCGTAAGGGCCGCCCGCTCCCATTCCTCAAGATGCGGCTCAAGGCAGAGAATCTCTGCCAGCCGCATCTTCCTCTCCAGCAGCTCTTCCGGAGTTAGCCCTCCCAGCCGGAGCACGCTGTCTCCGGCCTGGATTACCTCCTTATTGAGGTCATCCAAAGGAACGAGCTTCTCCAGCTTTTCGTTCACATAGGCCAGGAAAAATCTCTTTTTCCCGGTCTCTTTCGTCCCCTCGTTGAGGTAGGCGAGCTTGACCACCCCCTGGAATCCGTCTTTTTCATCTTTGAAATTCCAGAGGATCTTCTCGCCGTTCTTCACCCGCGCCGGCAGGAAGCAGGCGGCGGGATGAAGGTTCTCCTTCCATTTGATAAAGTCCACCGTCAAGCAGCCGGCCTCGTCATTCACGGGAACCGTTCCGGAGACGAGCCACAGAGTCCTCGTCTCGCCTTCCTTGAAAAGCTTCACCTCCATTTTCATCAAGTTCTCCGCGGAAACATTCCGCAGGAATCTTGACCTTTCCTCTTCTCCACTTACTGTTTTCATGACCACTCCATTATTGGTGCTCGGGGTTGACGCCCCTTCGGTCTCGCGGCGGCAAGGCCGCCCGCGCTCCCGCGCACCCGAAAAGCAGTTACGAAGAAGGATTAAAAAAATTTTTGGGATCCCCGGTTAAGTCGGGGACGGCACCGCAAAGCCACAAAATATATTTAATGTTCCACTCAAAAAACGGCAATTTCTGCCACTTTTTGAGAACCACAGATTAAAACACAAATTTTTATTTTGTCAATAGAAACGGGCCAAATTAAGGACTTGTTTGAACCAAATTTTTTTTTGGCTTAGGATTAAATTATGAAAAAAATCAATTTGGGCGTGCTCGTCGGCGGAAGATCGGCCGAGCACGAAATTTCGTTAATTTCGGGCAGCAACGTAGTAAAAGCCGCCGACAAGAAAAAATACCGCATCATAATTATCGGCATAGACAAGGCCGGTCGCTGGTTTTTAATTAAAAAGCAAAAACCGTTTCTTGCTTCCAGACCGCCTAAAAAAATCGTTTTTGACGAGAAAAACAGCGTTGTTTTTGTTCCCGGAAGCGGCGGAAGACTAATTGGGATAAGGGATAAATCAATAGGAGAGAAAATTGATGTGGTCTTTCCGGTCCTGCACGGCACTTTTGGGGAAGACGGCACCGTACAGGGGCTTTTGGAGCTCTCGGACGTGCCTTATGTCGCTCCCGACGTAATTGGCTCGGCGGCGGGGATGGACAAAGACGTCCAAAAAAGACTGCTGCGGGAAGCCAAGATTCCCACTGCCCAATTTCTGGTATTTCGCAAAAGCGAATCAGCCAAAATAAAATACGAGCCGGTGAAAAAACGGCTCGGGGTTCCTGTTTTTATTAAGCCGGCTAATCTCGGCTCCTCGGTCGGGATCAGCAAGGCCGGTGACAAAAAAAGTTTTCTGGGCGCCGTCGCAGGAGCTTTTAGGTACGACAATAAAATCCTGATTGAAAAAGCTATAATAGGGAGAGAGCTGGAGTGCTCCGTTTTGGGAAACGAAAAACCGCGGGCGTCCGCCGTGGGTGAAATTATTCCCCGCCGCGAATTCTATGACTACGCCTCCAAATATATTGACGAAGACGGCGCCGGACTGGCTGTGCCCGCCGCAATTCCCGTCCGGATAGCCCGGGAATTCCAAAGACTGGCTCGGCGGACTTTTCGCGCCCTTTGCTGCGAGGGGATGGGAAGAGTGGACGGTTTCTGGGGGAAAAACGGCAAACTCTATATCAGTGAGATTAACACCATCCCCGGCTTCACTTCTATCAGTATGTACCCCAAGCTATGGGAGGAAAGCGGGATAAAATATCCCGACTTGATTAACAGATTAATTAAGCTGGGAATGGCAAGACACAGGAGAAATGAGAAACTAAAACGAGATTTTGATTAATTCGTATTTAGCGTCTAGAATTGCTTTGACTTCGCTAACAAGAATTTAGCGTTTTATTTGATTATGCGTAAATTAATTTCACAATTACAATCCGAGCTGGAAAAAGTCTCCGCGGAAAGTGGGAGACTGGCTCTTTGGCGCAAGTACCTCGGTAAAGACGGCATTATCAAAAAGGAGCTGAAAAAACTGGGAACTTTGGCGCCGGAAAAAAGAAAAGGCGTGGCGCTAAAAATACAAAAAATTTACGCCGCCGCCGCGGATCTCATAAACGCCAAGGAAGAAGAATTAAAAAAAACCCTCTCTGAAGGAGATTATAAAAAACAAGCCGAAGAACTTGGCTTCACAACGCCTAAAATCGGCCATATTCATCCCCTGACCCAGACTATTCGGATGATGAATAGGTTCTTCACTGATCTGGGCTACAGTATCGCTTCGGGCCCGGAGATTGAAACCGACGAATACTGCTTCCAGCGCCTCAATGTTCCTCAAGACCATCCTGCCCGCGATATGCAGGACACTATATATATTCAGAAGCCGGATTACCTACTCCGGACTCAGACATCTTCAATTGAATCCCATATTCTAGCGGAAAATAAACCTCCGTTTAAAGTTGTTTGCGCCGGTAGAGTATACCGCAACGAAAAAGTTAACAAAAGCAACCATTTTATCTTTCACCATTACCAGGGAACGGTAGTCTTACCCAAAGTAAGTCTTAAAGACCTTTTCGGCACCTTTAATTACCTTTTCCAAAAAATGTACGGGCCGGAGGTGGTCGTCCGCTACCGCAACAAATATTATCCGGAAGTGGAGCCGGGAGTCGGTCCCGACATGCACTGTTTCAACTGCAAAGGAAAGGGTTGCCGGCTTTGCAAGGAGATCGGCTGGATTGAAATGGGCGGTGCGGGTATCATCCATCCCACCGTGCTCAAGATGGCCGGAATTAATCCTAAAAAATGGATGGGCTTCGCTTTCGGTTTGGGGCTGGATCGCTGGGCTATGGCCAAGTACCGCATTACTGACATTCGCACTCTTCTTGGGGGTAATCTGTGCTATAAATATTACGAAAATGAAAATACTTTACTCTGACCTAAAAAAACTTGTTCCCGGACTGC
>VGKB01000005.1 GCA_016867255.1 Candidatus Moraniibacteriota bacterium | reverse complement strand
AGGATAAAAGGGAAGTCCCCTCCGATAATTCCCGCTACTGTTTTTTTAGCATCTTTACTGCTTGTTAAACCGAAATATCGGTCATCCACCGCAGGATGAGTCACAAATATCTTGTTTCCGGGATAGCGATAATATTTCATTATTTCCTTTTTGGAGAATTCCGACACGGTAATCACACCATCAGCCCTTCTGAGCGACGGAGGGAGAGCCCTGTTCAGTAAAAAACTATCTATTTTTCTTATCCAAGCGGGATTAACCCGGAAAGAAACATCGTGAATAGTGGTAATCACTTTTATTTTTCGGGTTAAGTGAAATGGCACGGTGTACTGGACATGCAGTAAATCCACCGGGTTCTTCCCAAGAAATTTCGGCAAAGAATAAAAAGTCCAAAAGAGTTTGGCGGCGGGAGTGATTTGGTGTATCTGAAAATTATCGGGAAGGGGAGCGAGGATTTTTTCCGCTTTTCTCGCGTCTTCGTCAGTCAGCAGCAAAAAATTGTGTTTTTTGCTTTTTTGAAGTTTGGCCAACTCCTTAACTAGATAATAAAAAACTGTTTCATCGCCCGTGCTTTTCTTACCGATTTTTCTGATGTCAATGGCAATGCGCATCTTCAAATTAAATTATAAAGGTGATATCCAGACATACATAAAACTTATTCTTTTCCTGTATTCTCTTAGCGTGTTTCTTGCTATCACATTTAATTTTTTTGCCTCTTTCCCCACGCTTATAACATAGAACGGATTTTCTTGGTTAAACAGTTCCCCGAATCCATGATCGCCTAAAGCGATCCCCGCAAGGATTTTTAATTCTTTCAGGCAGTATTTTTCACTTAAGCCAAAAGCTAAACCGTTAGCCAAGAAAACCTATCCCGACCAAATTAAAATGTCAATAAAAAATATCACTTTAACTGGATATGTGATAAAAGTGATAATTTTGTAACTCTTACAGGCAACAAGACGTTAATCGCTTACTTCTTCGCCGCTGTCGCCCAACTATTAGTATTCATGCACCTTTGAATACTTCTCCATTGAGAACCTTCATTCCCGTCACCGATATATCGGTAAGTGATTCTTTGCAAATCATTCATACTTACGGGGCGATTTATTTTTAAGACGTTTCTGGCTTTTACTTGCAAAAAGTCGTAGGTCATAGCCGCGGCAAGATTAGCGTCCCGGGCAAGGGTTGCTTTTACATTACGCAGTCCTGAAGCCCTTGAGGACATCAGCTGGGTTAAGTCTTTACCGTATTTTTTGGAGAATTCATTATAATGATTCGGAGCGGTTTTTTTCATCATTTCTGCCGCTTCTCTTTGGGAATCATCGGTGTGCTGACCCAACCCGGCCGCCCCAGTGGGGCTCATCGCCGTCGGCTTAAAACTAGATTCGGCTTGAATGAGGCATAACACATAGTCAACCGGCATATTAAGCGGTATATTAAGCCCCGTCTTTCCTTCCGCAAGGTCCTTTTGGTATTTCTCATACTCTTCTTTTTGAATGCTGATTATCAATTCCCTGATCTTTCCTCTTTCTTTAAGACTAAGTGGACGGTTAATTCCGATTGAAACAGCACTAGCGGCGCTATCGGGATCAATATTAAGATTGCTGTAATCAACCGGCGGTAAGGGTTCTTGGCTGGCTGAACTAGTATCGTTTTGTCTTTTACTGGAATTATTATCTTCCCGTCCTCCCATTAAAGAAAATCCATCTTCCAGCCCTAGATCACCATTACTGACTGGTTTGTTATCCTTTTCTAGAGAATCAGAAATGCTTTTTTTTAGTTCGGCTACTAATTGGTCTCGTTGTTTGAGAGTAAGCGGTTTGTCCACGGTGGAGATTGCCGAAGGCAAAATACCTGTCCCGTTGCTTTCCCAGGTTCTTTTTTTATAATAATTTCCATTCTTGTCCCAAAAAAAATCCCTAAAAATTCCCTGATCGTTACCTTTGCTTTCCCCTTGGCCGGTTTCCTCGTTTCCTATTTTTGGTCTTAAAAGCAAAGAAAGTAAATCTGAATATAAGTCTTCCTCGCCCGAATAAGCGGACTTTCTCTTTTCCAGTAAGGAGAGTGTTTCGGCTAAATTATTTGCCGCTTCCCTGGCCGCTTGGGGAGAAATGTTAGTAGGCAGGGTAATGTCCACTGGATCATCAATATCTAGGACATATTTATTAGTTTTTTCGTCTAATTTGAGGTTAATTGTAAAGTCAGAAAAATTTTTCGGTACTTTTCCTTCCGGCCAATTTATAGCAATTGGCCCGTTTTCCTTAAAAATAAGCCCATTTTTTGTCACTGAAGAAAGCGTATCGTATAAAGCCGCCTCCCCTTCATAGAAGTTGGGGTTTTGAGGCCAGATATTATTGAATGACGCTATGCCTTTCGCAGATTTTTGCGCTGTCTTGATGATGGGGATTTCAAAGGAAGGGCTTTCAATAGCCAGCTTCATCACTAAATCAGAGAAGTTTTGTAAAGTTTTTTTTTGATTTGCTGTTAAAAAGTTGTCCAGTCTAATAAGATTAGCGGATCCAATTTCTCCGGTTGGGCTTAAGGAGGGTGAAATTGCGTAAACAACTGTTTTTTGTTCCTTAGCTTTTTGGGCTATTTTTGCTAGTTGCGCGGCAGTGTTCTCTAGTGGCTGGCCGCCGAGGCCGTGGATGAAGAAATATTTGTTTTCCGGGATGTCCGCGAGGCCTTTCTCGGCAAGCTCCGGCAGAGAAATTGGATTATTCCTGCCGCCGGGGCTTTCCAGCGCCACTTCATTTTTATAAAGTTCTCTGTCCAATTCAAGCTGGGATGTCTGTCCGCTTTCGTTCGCCTGGTTTTGGCAATCAATCTGCCACCAGCTTTCCCCTGAGTAGCCAAGCAATATGTACACAATATGGACAGCCAACCAGCAAGTCAAACAAATCACAAAACCGATAATACTGTATTTTAAGCCTTCTTTTGCCATCCCCATCACATTTTGGTCCCCAACGGAAACGATATACAAAAATCCGCTGATTACGGTAAAAAGTACCGCCACCACGAAAGCTAGTGACAACAGCCAATAAAAAATCCGTTCCAACAAGGAAAAAAGGTCACAAAAAGTACATTCACTGAGCTTACAAGGTACCAGCCCCCGTTCTTCAGTTGATCCACTTTCCGTCTGAGCTTGGGCTTTGGCAATTATCCCCGTCCAGTTTTGGCAACTAACTCTTTCTCTTAAATCACTGCTTGCTCCAACGCCCAATAACACAAGTCCGGCCGCCACAACTCCCAACAAAAACAATTTTAGGTTCTTTGAAAACATTTGTTTGAATTTTAAATTCGTCTTTTCTTTTCTTTTATCACTAAATCTCCGTTTTTTCTGCCTAACCTCTCCGCCCGCTCCCCGTAGTAAGAATAAGAGAGGGGGACTTTTTTGACAGTATTATCCTTCAGCACTACGTTACATTCCCGTCCCCTCTTTCCCACTATGTTTGCGACCCTTTTTTCAACTTCCTCCAAAATTTCTTTGACTGTTTCGGGATTTTTTATATCGTAAAATATCACAACCCCCCGGCCATTTTTTAATTTTACCGCGGCCCGCCCCGTGCAAAAGATTTTACTTGCCAACCCCCTCATAATTGCTCTCGCTTCCTCAATTTCGTCCAGCGTAATTTCGGTAATCTCTCTTTTTAACACTCCGCTTTGAGTGATATCAATCAGGCGACAGCGAGTAATGATATAGGTAGTCAGAAATTTCTTCCAAAAACTAATCAGGAGGTAAATCAATCCTCCAAAAACAAGAATAACGACAGCAGCTTGCCCCCATTTTTCCCTCCACCAAAAGTCTCTAATCAAAGTAACTGCCACCGCCGGAACGGTTACCGCAAACACCACTTTTAAGAAGCCGGAAAGATAACTGCTCCAGTGGGCTTTAATAATTAATAGTGGTTCTTCGTCTTGGGGAAGAGGAAAGTTGAACATAATTGAACATAAATGGTGGTAATGTGTAATGAGTAATGGGCAATTTATCTCTATTGCCCAACTACACATTTCCCATTACTGACTCCTCTACAAACTGCTGAAGAGCGGAATTAGTGAAAATATCACCATTGATAAAACGGCAATCAGGGAAATAATAATCCAAATTATCTTAATTTTCTTTCGAAAAGACATTGATTTTTATGAAATTACTTTCCTATTAGCTCCTTTTTCGCTTTCTCTATCTCAATAAGCTGTTGCGGGTTGGAGGTGATAATCTGATCTTCGGTGTAGGAGGCAATAATCTTAATCGCCGCGTGTTTTAATCCGGCAAAAAAGATTCCCTCTCCCACGTTGCTTTCCAGAAGCAGGAATTTTTCCTGCTCGGTGAGATAAAAAGTCTCCGCCACCACGTCTGCCGACGCCGGTGATTGTTTAAGGAGCATTTGGATTGAAGAGTTGGTAACAATTGGCTTGCCGTAGCGGGAAGTAATGAAGTCTGTCACGTCTTGAGTGATTGTGGTAAGCCCGGTGTAGTATTTGCGGCAACGCTTGGCTATTTGAAACATAAAGGCGCCCGCGTCTTCATGTTGCATCATTACCCAGGCCTCATCCACCACTAGCAGTCTTTTCTTGAGCTCGGAGCGGATCTGGTTCCAAATATACTGCAGTACCAGATACATTGCTACCGGCCGGAGCACCTCCTCCATATCTCGGGTATTAAACACCACTAATTGCGAATTCAACTTAACGTTGGTAGGCTTATTCAAAAATCCGGCAAAGGTCCCGTGAGTATATTTTTCCAAACGGGTAGCCAGGTCCCCCGCTCCTTCCATGTTGCAAAGAACGTCATACAAATTACCCATAGTGGGGGGATCGGGAGACTTGTCCTTCCAAACGGCATCTTGGGTAATGTCTTTGATGGCATAAGTTTCCTTAATCGCCCGGTCCAAAATTGAATCCTCTTCCGGAGTAATGTTTCCCAGCATTATATGAAGCAGGCCTAAAATATTGGCAATGTTGTTGCGCAAAACCTCCGCCGGTTCCTCGTCTTCATTGATGGCCGGTAAGTCAAAGGGGTTAACGTGGTTAGGAGAGGTCAGGGAAATCTCCACGAAAGTTCCCCCCACCGCGTCACATAGATGCTTATATTCATTTTCCGGGTCAATCACGATCACCTCTGCCCCGAGCATCAGGGAGCGCAGTATTTCCAGTTTGGCAAAATAGCTTTTCCCGCCTCCCGATTTGGCAAAAATCACCATATTGGCGTTTTCCATCTTAAAGCGGTCAAACAGAATTAAGCTGTTGTTATGCCGATTAATCCCATAAAGAATGCCTTCGTTGGAGCTTAAACTGGAAGAGACGAAAGGGAAAGTGGTAGAAAGAGGCGAAGAATTCAGGTTGGTACTGACGTCAATTTCATCGTTGGCCAGGGGCAAAGTAGATGAATATCCCTGTTCCATACGAAAAACTGCCGGCTTTAAGTATATCAGTTTGGCTTCCAGAATAGACTCCAGTGAACTGCTTAGATCGTCCAGTTCTTTTTCGGAACTGCCGTAAATGGTGATGTACAGGCCATACTTAAAAAATCTTTCCAGCCCTTGTTGAAGACGATCCCGCAAGTCTTCAATGTCGTTTATTGAGGTTTCCAGCACCGGGTCTCGGATTTTGCCGGCCTCCGATTCTAAATCCATGCGGGACTGCACTTGAGTGGCCGTCTTGCGAAGCGCCCGCAGAATAATACCCGTATCTATCGGGTAAATAAACATAGAGATATCAAAAGTCTTGTCCAGATTGATAATGGGAGTAAACCAGCCGGTTTGGAGGTAGCGCGGATAAGCCACCGCAAAAAAGGTGCGCGCAAAGCGATCTCCTATCCGAACATAGGAAGAATTAACTTGAAGAGCCGAAGGGGAAACTATATCCTTGATTTGAGCCAGTCCTTTGGTATAAATTTTTTCCGCCTCAAGAATTTTTGCCACTTCTTTCCTGCGCTCCTTAATCATTTTTTCTTTTTTTTCCGACTTGGGAAGAAACTTATCTAAAGCCACTAGGTTAATTTAAAATTTGAAGTTTAAGATTAAAATCCTGAAAGTGCCATTTTGTCCATTGGCGCCAATTCCAGTTTCTCAATCGGGCTGGGATTATAGAAAGAGTAATACAACTCAATGAGTTCTTGGGTATTCAATGCGACCATCCTGACGCCGGCGCCGTTAAGGCCGTATTGGACATGTTCCACTCTCTGCCAAAGCTGATCTTTGTACACCTGGAAGTTGGCTTGTTTCTCCTTTGAGGTCACTTCTTTCCCTCCCGCGAACAGCTCTTTTATTTTTTCTAAAGGTCCTCCTTTGGCACTTTCAATTGGGGAAAAAGGAACCACAATATAAAAGGATTTATTCACAATGTCCACCATGCTTACCAGTCCTTTGATAAATCGGATGTATTCCTCCATCTGAAGGTGAAGCAGTTCGTTAGTTTGTTCTTTTGATTTTTGAACCAGATCTTCAAGATAATGTTTTAAGTTGACTCTCCTTGAGCTTACGATTATCTGGATGGGAAAATCCAAAGAGTTGAGAAAGCTTTGGTAATAGGAAATAATGGCATCCTGTTCGTCGGTTGACTTAAGATCAAAATTTATACTGGAAGCCATCAGGACCGCCCGCAAGCTTCCGTTCTTTAGCACCACCACTCCGTCTCTTATCTCTTCAATATCAAGAAACTGCTGAGTGGGCGCCGCCTTCTGCGGACCTTTAATAAGTTTTGTGTCGGTTAATTTTTCCATCTGCCGATATTTGTTTTATTTTAGGGCTTTTTTATAATTTATGGGACTTACGTGTAAGTCGTTCTGATTTATATTAATTAACTACCAAACACCCAAAAAATCACATGCAATTCCTGTAATAGTAAAAATACCTTAATATTTTAAAGCAAGAAAGTAATTTTGGGAAATGGATAAAGTTAAACTTAGAAAATTACGCGGTTTTTTGCTGGGGCTGGACGAAAAAATCAAGGAAATGAAAACTTTTCTGTCTCTTGAGATGGGCGATTTGTTGCTTTCCGCCATTACAAGCTTTGAAGAAGAAAATGCCGAATTCCTCCAACATTACACTACTGGACAAGAAGAACTTAACAAAAGAAAACAAATAATTCAATGCTTGCTTTTTCCGATTCTCTCCGATGACAAAATCAAGGAAATTTTGGAATATCATATTTTGGAGCCGATAGATGCCGGATTGGATCTGGAAGAATTAATGAAAATGAGAGCGCTTACCACTCCGGAATTGCTTTGGCCAAAAATAAGCCAAGGGTTTCTTAAGGCGCTAACCCAAAACAGCCAGATAATCGGTTCCACGCCATTAGTATCGGTAACGGGAGATTCCATGCTGCCTCAAATCAAAAATTGGATCGCCGTATATAATCGCCGTTTTGGTATTGAAAAACACGAAGGGCTTGAGCCACACCAATTTATTTTAGAAGACTCTAACACTCAAAAACTACTCCCTAAAGACAAGGAGCGGCTGCTGAAAGTCCTTAAGTTTTATGAAGGACTCAAAGTCTATTCTTTAAGCGAAATTGAGACTGAATTGCGTAAAATCAAAACCAACGCTCCCAGCAAGTCGTTGCCCCCAGTCATTGCTCCAAAACCTCAAAAAACAATCTCTACTTCGCCAACTTATCAAAAATCCACCGGAGCCAAAGGAAGAATTGGAGAAAAAATCGAACTATCATTATCCGCCCCTTCCCAAATATCCCACGACGGCTCCCCTGATTTGCCCAAAGACACCGGATTCTTCCAAGACAAGGCAATGGAAGAAAGAATAAAAATTACCGGCCAGCGCTATGATAAAACCACTCCCCAAAATAATCCCTCTTATAAAACCAGTCAAACTACGGACCTTAAAAGGGATATTATTAGTGAAAATATCGGAGACCTGTTGGTGAAATACCCAAACCTTAATGACCTTAAAATTACCAAAGGAAACATTCGTCAAAATAGCATTCCATTAGGCGCCATCCCCAACATAAAAAATTGGATTGATTTTTACCAAAAAGAATGTGGCAAGGGAAATCACTCCCCTCAGGTCAGAAACGCATTCATTGAACGCCTAAAATCAAGCCAAAACACCACTGAGATTGAAACTCAAAAGCTGGAACATATCTTTCGGTCTCTGGACGATAAATCTCCTTTACCCTACGATAAAATTAGCGGTAATGTCCTGTTTAATCAGATAGGGGCGGGAGAAAAACTAAAAATCAATAAAGAAGAAAAAGCAAGTGAAGAGGAAGAGGAAATAGATATTAGCCCGGAAGAAAGCGATAAAAAAAGAAAAGGGCGGACTACAAGCCCTCCATGGGATCATCCGTCCGCTTATTCGTCCGATCTGGAAATTGAACTGGTCGGCGTTGAGGAAGCAGAAAAGCAGAGTTGAGTTTGGAATTTAGAATTCATTCTTAAAACCCAAGATCCAAAAACTTCTATGACAGTCAAAATTTTTAAAAAGAGTTATTGGGAGAAGGTTGGCAAAGAAATATTCTTTTGGCATTGCCTCCCAGTGAAAACTCGGCTCTTAACAGCGGCCGGCTTGTTTCTGTTTGGCTATGTTTCCAGTTTTGTCTACGCCCCTCTCGGCACCACTCTTGCTGTTTGGGCAATCCTGATTTTCTTTGAAGTTTTAGTGCAAAAATATCTTTTCAAAAATAAAGCGGGAAAGGGAAACATCCTAGATATCCAGCTTTCCGCCCTTTTACTGGGAATTATTGCGGCAGTTGCTCCGCTTTTATACTTTGATTCCCTTTATTTTCTCAATATATCGGCTATTGATTTCCTCAGTCGCTATATTTGGTTTTTGTTGCCCTTATCTAACCTGACGCATTCTTCCTCTCTCCGGCTGTCCCATTCTCCGCGCAACGGACGAAAGTAATTTAGATGGTTACAAAACTCAACTTTTTTAATTTTTTTGTATCTAGCTCGCATTGCAGTTAATGCCTCGCAGGCGACCTGCCCGCCGAAGCCTCGGCGCAGGCGGACGTCCCACAAAAAAATAAAATGGGGAGTTTTGTAACCATCAGGTTGTTTTTATGCATCCCCAGTAAATTTCCCGGTTGCTTATTTTAGATATTGCTGATAAACTTCAATAGCTAAGTAAACCTGATAATATGCCTAAAAATCAACAATATAAATTAATCATCGTCGGGGCGGGTCCGGCGGGGATGACGGCCTCAATTTACGCTTCGCGGTACAAAATTCCCCATTTGATAATCGGAAGTGTGATTGGCGGAGCAGCGGTAGAAGCCCATCTGGTAGAGAACTGGCCGGGAGAAAAGCAAATAAAAGGCGCGGATCTTATGCAAAAGTTTTGGGAGCACGCTAAAAGTTACAACCCCGCTTACTGGCCGGAAGAAGCGATAAAAATGGACAAGGCGGACGACGGTTTTACTATTCTTACTGACGCGGGTAACACTGCCGCCGCTCCCGCTTTGATATTTGCAGGCGGAACGCAATACAAGCGGCTTTCCATTCCGGGAGAAAAAGAATTGCTCGGGCGGGGAGTAAGTTACTGCGCTACCTGCGACGGGGGCTTTTTTAAAGGAAAAATCGTAGCGGTGATCGGCGGAGCTAATTCAGCAGTAATGGCCGCGGCTGAACTGGCTCAGCACGCCAGTCAAATATATCTAATTCACCGCAGCGAATTAAAAGCTGAGCCAATCTGGATTGACCGCTTAAAGGCGAATAAAAAAATTGTTTTTATTCCCGAAACTAACATAATAAAAATCATCGGGAAGAAGAGGGTAGAAAAGGTTGAATTAGATAAACCCTACCAGGGAAAAACTGAAATTCCCTTGGATGGCGTTTTTGTTGAAATTGGAGTTGCTCCGCTGGTAGAGTTGGTAAAGAACATCAATGTGGTTTTAGATGCTAACGGATCCATTAAAATCAGCGAAAAGAGTGAAACCAACATACCGGGAATCTTTGCCGCCGGGGACGCCACTTCTGGTTCCGGCGGATTCCGTCAAATCATTACCGCCGCTTCGGAAGGAGCCATCGCGGCGCGGGGGGTGTTTGAACATCTAAAAGAGAGGGGTCTGATTTAGTCTAAAATTTATTTTTTTTAATTCAATGATTCCGCAAGGTAATTTAAGTAAACAGTCTCTATCTCTTCACCGCAAACTCCGCGGTAAAATAGAAACAAAAGTAAAAGCCAGATTGGCTAACGCGCGCGATTTGGCCCTGACTTATACCCCCGGCGTTGCCGCCGTCAGTAAGTCTATTGCAAAAAATTGCGAGCGCGCTTACAAATATACTATAAAAAATAATACGGTGGCGGTAATAACAGACGGCTCCGCGGTTTTGGGATTGGGCAACGCCGGGCCTGAGGCAGCCATTCCAGTAATGGAAGGAAAGTGCGCGATTTTTAAAAATTTTGCCCAAGTCAACGCATTTCCAATCTGTTTAAAAACTCAAAATACTTCAGAAATAATCAAGATAATTAAAAATATTTCTCCAATTTTTGGCGGAATAAATTTAGAAGATATTTCCGCTCCAAGATGTTTTGAGATTGAAAAAAGACTATCTCAAAAATTAAATATTCCGGTTTTTCACGATGACCAGCACGGCACCGCCATTGTTGTCCTAGCCGGAGTAATAAATGCCTTAAAGGTAGTAAAAAAGAGAATAAAGAGAATAAAAGCTGTAATTAACGGGGCCGGCGCTGCCGGTTACGCTATAGCAAAATTGATGCACCAGATGGGAGCAAATAATATTGTTATGTTGGACAGCAAAGGAATTATCAGCCGCAAGCGCGACTATCTTTACCCGCACAAAAAAAAACTGCTAAAAATACTGGCCAAGAACCCTGCTCAAGGCAAAATTAAAGAAGCTCTCAAGGGTGCCGATATTTTTATCGGCGTGTCCAAAGGCAATTTACTAAAACAAGGCGACATTAAAATTATGAATGGAAAGCCAATAGTTTTTGCTTTGGCAAACCCGGAACCGGAAATAATGCCTGATCTCGCTAAGCGGGGCGGGGCAGTCATAGTCGCTACCGGCCGCTCGGATTTTCCTAATCAAATTAACAACGCTTTGGTTTTTCCGGGTTTTTTTCGCGGTCTGCTGGACGCAAGAGCCGCTAGAGTAACCGACCAGATGAAATTATCAGCCGCTCGCGCTTTGGCTGACTTAATTAAAAAGCCATCGCTAAACAATATTATTCCGTCTATTTTTGACAGGAGAGTAGTGCCATCAGTGGCCGGAGCCGTAAAAGCGCAGCGGTAAAGCACAAATTTTCAAAAAAAAGCATATCCCGTGCAGTAGCACAGAATAAAAAATAAAAGCGTTTGCCCTTTGCTCTTTATGTCTTAAATTTAATACGTGCTTCAAAATAAAAAGGTTATTTATATTTTAGGCGTTTTACTCACTATCACTTTTATTATCAGGATAACCGGTTTGACTTTCTCTCCTCCCGGTTTTTTTTGCGATGAAACTTCCATCGGCTACAATGCCTATAGCATAATAGAGACTGGCAAGGACGAGAAGGGGGTTTTCTTCCCTGTCTTTTTTAAAGCTTTTGGGGATTTTAAGAATCCGGTTTATATCTACTTGGCGGCCATTCCGATAAAAATCCTGGGGTTGGAAGTATTTTCGGTGCGATTGACTTCGGCTTTGCTTGGTATCGGCTCAATACTGCTTTTTGTTTGGCTCTTGAGGATTATCGGCAAGTCTTGGTTATTCGCCCTCTCCGGTGGATTAGTTATGTCCCTTATGCCTTGGCATTTTCAATTCAGCCGGATTGCTTTTGAAGCCATCTCAATGGTGTTTTTTATCGTTTTAGATATGGTTTTTTTCGCGCTCTTTCATAAAACCAAAAAGCCGATATTTTACTTGCTTTTCGGATTATCTATGGTGATAACTTTTTTCACCTATTCTACCGGTCGGTTAATCGTTCCTCTTTCGGCTGTATTATTGGCCATAATTTGGAGAAGGGAAATTTTCAAACAAAGAATAAACTTTTTAATTTCAGCTCTCGCGGTCGCGCTTTTGGGGCTGATTCTCGTTTACGACCACATGATTGATCCTGCCGGAATTTTCACCCGACCGCACGATGTTCTTATTGTTGACGATAATCCGCCGATATTTATTGCCGCGGAGCGTTTTTTTGAAAATTACCTCGCTCATTTAAGTCCGGAATTTCTCTTTCAGCATGGAGATTTGAATTATCGCCACTCGGCCGGGGTGAGCAGTATGCTCTTAACTTCATACTTTCTCCCCCTCTTGGTAGGCCTGGTTTATTTCATAAATCGTTTTAAAAAGTCAAAACTGGCCGCTTTTTTGGTAGTCCAATTCTTTCTTTTCCCCTTGGCAAGCAGTATCACGGTTATAAACGAAGGGGCGCAGGCGACAAGAACTATCCATATAGTGCCTTTTTTGGCCATCATAATCACCTACGGCTTTTGGCAACTTTTTAAATCTCTGAGAGAAAAACACAGGCATCTTATTGCCGCAATACTAATTTTTGCCCTGTTTGAATCGGTAATGTTTTACAAATATTACTTCGTTGTTTATCCGGCATCCGCCGGAACAATATATAGTTTTAACGGCGGCATGCCTGAAGCAATGGAGTTTGCTTTTTCCCAAAATGCACCTTATTACTATATTTCCACCAGCATCTGCCAATACCGAATTGAAATACCTTTTTTCATGAAATACCCGCCCGAAAAATTTCAAAAAAGCTTGATTATCCCTAACGCTAAGTGCATTTACCCAAAAAAAATTACCAGTCCCGTTCCGGGAAGTGTCGCGGTTTACAAGGTGGGCGATTTAATCACCCATTTCCCCCGTGAAAAATTGCTTAAAACCATCACTGCCGTCAAAGAAACCGTCAGGCAAGAAGCTGGTACCCAGCGCGAGCTTTACGAGAACAAAGAAATTGAGTTATATTATATCTATAGATATTAATTTTATAAAACATAAAGCTTAAAACTTGAAACTTAAAATGCAAATTCTGTTTTTAGCCGGAAGGTTTGAATTAAATGTTTCATGTTTCAAGTTACATATTTTATGATTTTGCGGAAGTAGTTCAGTGGTAGAACGCCACCTTGCCAAGGTGGAGGCCGCGGGTTCAAGTCCCGTCTTCCGCTCAAAATTTTACGGAGTAAAATTTTGAGCAAGGCCTGCCGAAGCTTTAGCGAAGGCGGCCCGCTCTCTCCAAAAATAAAACAAAAATGCCTTTAACCTCACAAAATAACGAATCTCCCATTATTTCCGAACTTCGCCAAGACATCGTTACTGGAGATTGGGTGGTAATTGCTAAAGCTCGCGCCCAAAAACCGGAAGCTTTTAAAAGCGAAGCTAGTGAGAGTGTTCCTGTTAATCCCGAGGAATGTGTTTTTTGCCATCCGGAAGAAACCGGCCAAAAAAAAGATACTTTGATTTATTATCGGGAGGACGGGGAATGGAGCTTGCGAGTTTTCCCTAATAAGTTTCCCGCTTTCTCCCGTGAATCAAATATTGTGCGTCACTATGAAGAAGGCCCCTATTTTGTAATGGAAGGAGTGGGCTACCACGAAATCATTGTCACTCGCGACCACAACAAAACTTTTGGCCAATTACCCGTTGAGGCAGTTACGGAGCTGGTAGACTCTTTCCGCTCCCGCTATTTGGACCTTATGAACAAAAAAAGCGTCAACTATATTATGCTAATCCACAACCACGGCAAGAGGGCAGGAGCTTCTCAGCCCCATCCTCACTGCCAGCTTTTTGCTATTCCGGTAGTTTCTCCGGGCGTACAGTTGGAGCTCAAAGGAGCTGAGGATTATTACCATTCCCATAAACAATGTGTTTTTTGCGATATTCTAGACTGGGAAGGGAAGGAAAACAAGCGAATCGTGTTTGAGAACAACTCTTTTATGGTAATCGCCCCTTACGCCTCGCGCGCCGCCTTTGAGCTTTGGATATTACCTAAAAGACACGAACCCTATTTTGAAAGAATCGCCGGTAAACAGGAATATCACTTAGGCGAAGCTCTAAAACACGCTATGCAAAAACTTTATATCGGGCTTAAAGATCCAGCCATTAATTTCTACCTGCACACTTCCCCTTGTGACGGCAAAGAATATAATCACTACCACTGGCATCTGGAAATTCTTCCCCGCACTTCCGTTTGGGCAGGTTTTGAAATGGCTACCGGTATTGAGGTCAGCACGGTTATACCCGAAGATGCCGCCCAATTTTTAAAAAAAATAAATTCAACATAAGCTTATTCATCTAAATGCTTGAGTTTCTTTCTTCCGCAATTGTCGGCCTAATCGAATCTACCCACTATTGGGGCATTTTTATTTTGATGGCTTTGGAGTCGGCGCTTATCCCAATCCCCTCCGAGGTGACTATGCCTTTTTCGGGGTACTTGGCTCAGCAAGGCAAACTTTCTTTTTGGGCGGTGGTTGCGGCTGGAGCGCTGGCTAACCTGGTCGGCTCCTGGGGAGCTTACGCGCTCGGTTATTACTTGGAAGAAAGCGTGATCTTAAAACTGGTGAGAAGCTACGGTAAATTTGTGCTACTCAGCGAGAAAGAATACTTGCAGTCTTTGCGCTGGTTTAGAAAATACGGCCAAAGTGTCGCATTTTTCAGCCGACTATTGCCGGCTGTTCGCACCTTTATTTCACTGCCTGCGGGACTGGCGGGGATGAACCTTTGGAAATTCTCTTTTTATACCTTTGTTGGTTCGTTTTTGTGGTCGTCTTTGCTTACCTGGATCGGTTTTTCTTTTGGCGCTAATTGGAAGGATATTGAGCCCTATTTCCAAAAATTCCATTTCCTAATCGTCGCCGCTTTTGTAATTTTCGTCCTCTGGTACCTCAACCATAAACTGCATTTTATAAGGAAAATTAGAAGCCATTTTAACAAATAAAACCTGTAAACTTTGTCACTTATAATTAAAAGAGGTGGTGCGCGCTAAATTACGCACCACCTCGGGTTTTGGGAAGTCAGCGGAGCAATGCTCTTCCCAAAATCTAACAATCTCTTCTCGCATCAGAAGAGGAAGGGCCAAGGCAGAAATCCTCCGCCGCGAGAGTCCGCTAATCCGGAATTGGGAATCTCTATTCCTTCAGACTCAGCAAGGCCGATGATTTGGATATTCCCGATTTTCTCGCAGATATGGGGCACCGGGCACCCAAAACAATCAGGCACCCCTCCCACTCCAACTTTTGCCACGGGACAGTTTTTGGGCATAGCTCGCCTCCTTTCTATGGCAGCTGTTTTCTCGCAGCAGGTTCGTAAACTAAGAGAGCCAAATTTGCCGATTTCCCGCGTATCCTTTTAATGGACTGGATTTTACCTCCTTTAAAAACAAAAATCCCGATCCTCATGGATCGGTTCTGGGTTTTTTCTTTTTTTCTTTTTCGCCTTAGCGTTTAAAAAAACCAAAACCAATCCGAGGATCTCGGGTAAAAAAGAAATAAAAGAAAAACTGGTTGGTTTTGATTGCTATAGCCATTTTTGGTAAAAATTCCCTGCTTTAATATAATATAAAAAGATAAAAATACTGTCAAAATTTGCGAAATTTATTAATATTGATCCTGCCATAAAAATTAGTCTTTTTTCTTCTTTTTCTTTTTCTCTTTGGGTGGCTTTTCGTCTTCGGGGTGAGGAAATTTAGAGGGGGACTCGTATTTGCTTAAGAAATTTTTCTGAAACATTAATTTGCTGTCTTTGTCATAAACTCGCTGGATCCACTCCGCCTTCATAGACCCATCCGGCTTTTTGTCCCAAGTGCGCGGCCCCTCCAACTCCACCCTGCGCCCGTCCTTCTGGCCAAAAAAATCAAAGAATAGCAAATTTCCCTCAATCCGGGTTTGAATAAGGATTGGCCCCGGCGTATCGTTTACAAATTTCAAATCTGGCCTGGGAATATAAACAGTAGCGTCGGTGCCTTGCGGAGAATAATATTGCACCGGATAAGCGTGGTTTTGTCTTTCCACCACCCGCAAACCGGAATTAACTGCCGCCCGGAAACAAGTGGAAGAAACTTGGCACATCCCTCCGCCGTATTCCGGAATAGTTTTGTCCTTTTTTATGACCAGTTCGGGAAGATAGCCGGTGCTTTTATCTACGGGCCCAAGCGTTTTCAGAAAAGAGAAAGTTTCTCCTTCTCCAATTACCGCCCCATTGAATTTTCCGGCGCCCACGCGGATATTATGCCTCCTATTTGTGGGGGAGCCCGTAAAATTTGATTCTCCCGTGCCCATTAAGTTATTCACTCCCAGCTCTTGGGCTTTTTTTAAAGAAACTGCCGCGGGAATCTCTACTACCGGCAGTTCAATGAAATACTGACTGTTTTTAAAAGAAGCTATTACAATGTCTAACGCTTTCTCAATGTCCACCGTAATTTCCCCGCGAGAAGGTTGGACCTCAACAAGAGCGCCGTTTTCAATTGCCAAAACCCCGTTTATTTTTTCCTGATATATTTTTCCCTTTATTTTTTCGTCTAAGAACCGGGTTATTTTTTCTCTGTCAACATCCCAACTGAGCTGATATTTCTGCTTGGGATCGGTAAAATTATTTCCCGATAAAGTGGTGTTAATAGTTGTTTCCATGTCCGTTTCCCCGCCAACCACACTATTTCCCAAAAGAGGTTCTTTGGTTATTTTTATCCAGGAAAGCAGCTCATCTTTTTTTAAGCTAAGCGTCACCTCTCGCGCCTTAAAAACAAAAGGATAAGTAATAATGTTTTCAATTTTGTTTTTTAGATTTTCCGCTTCTTGAGTGGTTACCGCCGGGGCGATCTTTATAATCTTGATTTCAACATTCCCGACCTTCCAATCTTTGATATTTTTAACGAGCTGAGCAACTACAAACGATTCATCAACGCCTGATCCTTCTTTTGACGGGATTACTTTAACGCCGGTTCTTAAAAAAATAACCGAGGCATCCTCGGCCGGAAATAATCCTTGGCCTAATTTCTTTCCAATAGTGTCACTAAACCTTTCCTGATCAAAGGAGTAAAAAACCGGCACCCGATACCCAAAGACTAAATTCTGCCAAAAACGCCAAAAAAACTTAGGCGTGTAGCTTCCTAAAGCCAGCGATTTGATTAAATTTTCACCAGTCTTGTTTTTTTCAATTTTAGCGCCAATATCAACAAGAGAGGATTCAGCTTTTTTTCCCCTAAAGAAAAGGGTAAACTTCTCCTCCTCATATTCGCGGGCAAGAGTGTTTATCTTTTCCTGAACCCCTTCTAGGGGCACTTTTGATAACGCGTTATCGCCCAAATATACCCGGGGCAACATTTTTTTATTCCCCCAGAAAAACGGGACCAGCCAAAAAAGAGTAAAAAGCGCTATTATAAAAACAAAGACAGCCCTTTTTACTTGCTTGCTCTTAATCCTTAAATATTTCCGGTACATTAAAACTCTCTTATTAATAATTATTAATAGCTTATAAACATCAAACAATGCCGTCAAAATATAGCGCTTGGAAAAAGTGATCCTACTTTTTGACTGGGGCTTATTTATAAGCTATAGATTTATTGTTACATATTGAGGTATTGCCGCATTGTTCAGTTAGGTGGTTGCAAAACTCAACTTTTTTAATGTTTTATGTTTTAAAACTATGGCTGTTCCAAAGCAAAAACACTCAAAAGGAAGAACTAGGCGAGGAAGAGCACACAAAAAAATCTTTCCCCGGGCTCTTGTGAAATGTTCCCATTGCGGGAAGCCAACCGTCGCGCACCAGGTTTGCCCTAATTGTGGTTACTATAAAGACCGAGAAGTCATTAATGTTCTAAAAAAAATTGAGAAATACGGAAAGCGTAAAAAATAGCCGGCTTATTGAATTTTTTAAACAGACTCGCAATACTTGGTTATTTTGTTGTTCTTGATAAACTTGATAAATTTTTGAACTTTACGAATTAAAGTTATGTCTCGTCGAAAAGCCCGTTTCATTGCCTTTCAGTCTTTATTCGAGCTTGACTTTCAGGAGTTTAAAAAAAACAAACTGAAAGCTTCTTCAATATTGGAGGCAAATATCAGAGAATTTAAAGGAGAAGCTCAAAAAGACTTTGTTAAGGAACTTTTCAGCGGAGTAATAAAAAATAAAGCAACTATTAACCAACTAATAGAAAAATCTGCTCCAGAATGGCCGTTAGCTCAAATAAATATTATTGATCGCAATGTGTTGCGGCTGGGCATTTATGAACTGGTTTTCGGCAACCATAAAGCTGTTCCTCCAAAAGTCGCTATCAATGAAGCAATTGAGATTGCCAAAGCGTTTGGCAGCAGCGCCTCGGGCCGTTTTATCAATGGAGTTCTAGGAACTATTTACCGAGAACTGGAGCAAACTAAATAAAATGCGTTTTGATCTCTTTGTTGTCCAAAACCTTCCCTCTCTTTTTAAAAATGCTAATTTCTCAAGCCCGGAGACTGGCTTGTTTACGAAACTGCCCCGTTCCTTTTGGCAAATAATGATTAAAAACGGCTATCTAAAATATGCCGATAAAATGGTAAAGTGTAGCTTGAATAAGCACTCCTACAAAATCTCTGCCGTAAATGCCGATTGGAAAAAAATTAAAAAATATTGGCGAGCGCTTTTCCAAGAAAAACTCATTCCTTACCCGCAAAAATTTGAGTTAATTTTAGAAAAGGAGGGAATTTTAGCCGTAAACAAACCAGCCGGACTCATCACCCTTCCTGCCTTTCCCTTAAGCCCTAAAGTCCCAAGAAAAGTGTCGTTAATGGAAATTTTACTGGCCTATAACAGTAATATTAAAAACGTTCACCGTTTAGACAAAGAGACTAGCGGAGTAATCCTTTTTACTAAAAACATAGAAACTGCCGCGATCTTAAAAAATCTTTTTCAAAAAAGAAGGATAGGAAAAACTTATTACGCTTTAGTGGAGGGTAAATTCCCCGGCGGTAATTTTTCCATCAGTGGATTTATTGGGAAAAAAACCAGTAATCCACTGCTGCGCGCCACAAATAATTTAAAAATTTGTCTAAATAAAAAGTCTCAAGGAACTTTGGCTATTAATATACAAAAAACATCAATCATAAACCCTAAAAAGTCTTTAACTAAAGGCAAAGTGGTGGCAATGGGAGACTGGAACCGTCTAGCTAAAATAAAAATCCGGGAGCGTGTTATTGTTAGACAATGGTATGAAATCTATAAAAAATACTATCCCAAACCAAATAAAAAAATTTATTCCCTATTAGAATTAAAACCAAAAACCGGCCGTACCCATCAACTGCGAGTCCATCTGTCCGCGCTCGGATACCCTGTCGTTGGAGATAAGCTTTATGGCGACCATAAAGCCCACAAACTACCATGCCATTTTCTTCACGCCGAAAAAATCAGTTGGCTAAATAGCAAGAACCGCCTTATCTCTGCCATTTCCCAAAAAATAATTTTGATTTAAAATTATTTTATGTTAAGCTCTCTTTAAATTATTAATTCTTCTTGATGAAACGTTCTTTTTTTAAGAGATTAATGGGAACAGAAGAAGAGGGAAGGCCACAGGACGGTTATGATTATTACGGAGAAGAAGGAAGATATCCTCCTCCGGAAGAAAATTATCCTCCTTCTCAACAACCTCAACAACCGCCGCAACAACCCCCCCATGAAATGGATGGCAATATCACTCCCACTTACGCTCCCGAACAGGCCAGCCGAATTATCCCAAACCAGCCACCCTCCGAACAAAATCCCCAACAAGAGGAGGGGGCTTGGGTTGCCGATCAAGAAGGACAATTAACGATTGATGTTTACCAAACTGAGTCTGATATTGTGATAAAATCAACCATCGCCGGTGTGAAGCCAGAAGATCTTGATATCCAAATAAACAACGACATGGTAACTATCCGGGGGGAGAGAAGGAAGGAAGATGAGGTTAGGGATGAAGACTATTATTATCAAGAATGTTATTGGGGCGCTTTCTCCCGCTCTATTATTCTGCCTGTTGACGTAGAAGCAAACAAATCTGAAGCAATAATGAAAAACGGAATCCTTACTATAAAACTACCTAAAGCCGAAACTGCTAAATCCAGAAAAATACAAGTGCGCGGGTATTAGTCAATAAAATCCTAAGTTTCAGCAAAGCCGTCAAAATCAATGTATATCCAAAAAAGTGTTCCTCTCGCGCCTTATACTTCCTTCAAGATTGGAGGTCCGGCAGATTTTTTTTGTGAAATCCACTCAAAAAAAGATTTAGCCGACTGCTTCAAACAGATAAAGCTCCGAAAAATCCCCTTTTTTTGCTTGGGCAATGGAAGTAATTTACTGGTGAGCGATCAGGGCTTCCGGGGAATGGCGCTAAAATTCCATAATAACAAGATTGTCTGGCGAAAAAACCTTTCTTTTGCCGGATCCGGCGTGATGCTTCCTAAACTTATTAATGAAGCAAGAACTTTGAGTTGGGGTGGGCTGGAATGGGCCTGTGGGATACCCGCCACCCTAGGAGGGGCTGTTAGAAACAATGTGGGTGCTTTTGGCTCCGAAATGGCTAAATCAGTTATTTCCATTGAGGTTTTTGATGCAAAAAAGCTAAAATTTTTTACTCTCTTAAATAAAGATTGTGGTTTTTCCTATCATAAGAGCGTCTTCCATAAAAATCCCCACTGGATCATCTGGCAAATAGCTTTAAACTGGAAAGAAAAACCCCCCCAATCAATCAATAATGAAATTGAATTTTATCTTAAACAAAGAACGAGCAAACAACCTCTTCAATACCCTTCGGCAGGCAGTTTTTTCCGCAATCCCAGCTTAAAAAATCTAAAAAAAACCAAAAGGGCGGTAGTAATTGAAAATTTCATCAAAAAGGAGCTAAAAAAAGCCGGGAAGGATTCTGACAAAAAAGAGTTGGAGAAAAAAATAAGGGATAACATCAAAAAGTCTAATTCTTTGCCGGCCGGTCATTTTATTGAAAGCGCCGGGCTTAAAGGCAAGAAAATCGGCGGAGCGGAAGTCTCAAAAAAACATGCTAATTTTATTATAAATACCGACAACGCTAAAGCGGAAGAGGTGGTAATGTTAGCCAGTATTATAAAACAAAAAGTAAGGCAAAGATTTGGGGTGCTTCTAAGGGAAGAAGTTGAGTATGTTGGATTCTAATCTAATAAACTAAACATATGGACCTCTGGTGCAACCCTGTTTTTCGTGATAACTTCATTATTATTCTCACTTTATTGGTGGTATGGACCGTTCCTTGGAAAGCTTTGGCGCTTTGGAAATCCGCCCGTAACGGACAAAAAATATGGTTTTTAATCTTTATGATTATAAACACGGTCGGGCTCCTGGAAATTTTTTACCTGCTGGTCCTGCCCCGTTTTAAAAAATAAGAAGCAATCTCTAGGTTCTTTGGAATTGCGCGTTTTTATCTTTTGATTTTTAATTTGTTTCCGTGTTTCTTGATCTTTTTTTTGCTTTTGTAAGCGCTTTCATAGTTGGCAGTATTTTTAAAGAGGAGTTTTCATTGTTTTGGGTGTCGGCAGCGATGCTGGCATCAATTTTCCCCGATATTGACGGGGTTTGGGAATATTACGAGAGGGGAAGGATTTGGGGGAAAGATTGGAAACGCCACCGGATTTCTTTTTTTCACTATCCCATTTTCTACGCTCCCTTTTTTTTGATCACTTTTTTCTTCATCCCTCTCTCCTGTTGGGTTTTGATTTTGGTAAATTTATCTTTTCATTTTTTGCACGACATTAGAAGCGGTGAGGTGGGGATAAGACTGTTTTACCCATTTTCTCGCTTATTCTTTGCCCTTCACCGGAAAAACAACAGTTGGATTGTCGTAAAAAGAACCGAAAAAGAAATTGTTCACTGGCTGAAAGAGTCCGGCAATAACCATTGGATAAGAGATTACTTTAAAAATTTTTGGGCTTGGCGTTTATTGGGATTTTTAATTATATTAGGAGGTTACCTAATAATTACCCGTGGCTACTACCCCATTACTTCGGCCGATCTTTGGGAAATATACTATAAATTCCAAAAACCTCCAACCATTAAGACGGATGAGGCGCAACTAATAACAACAACTAACAATATTAATTCTGATTCTGACGGCAATTATTTTAATGAGCTTACTGCAATAAAAAACAACGAGACCGGCAATACAAATTCCCAAGAAGAACCAAAAAAAGAGCAGGCAAATACCGCGCTCCCTGATTTTGTAAACAACCACACTACTTTTATCTCTCAAGCGCCTCTTGCTAATTGGGATAACCTTCACGAAGAGGCCTGTGAAGAAGCCGCTCTTTTAATAAGCCATTACTACCTATCTAATAAAAAAAATATCTCCCCCAAAGAAGCAGAAAAAGATATCCAAGATCTAAGCGCCTATACAAAAAATATTTATCCCAAAAAAGATGATATGAATCTAGAAGAGTTAAAAATGGTCGCTCAAGACAAATTTGGTTACGCTAACTGGGAGATTATTGATAATCCTACCACTTCCTACATCCAAAAAGAGCTTCTTAAAGGAAATGATATAATTATGCCCCTTGCTGGAAGGGAAATTAACAACCCTAACTTTAAGCGCCCTGGACCACTCTATCATATGCTAGTGGTAAGTGGATATAATCAAAAAAAAGAGGTTTTTATTACTCAAGACCCCGGCACCCGAAAGGGAAAAAATTATGAATATAAATTTAATGTTTTAATAAAAGCTCTTCATGATTTTCCTGGAAAAAAAGAGGAGATAAAAAAAGGACTTCCTAAAATATTAGTGATTAAAAAATAATTCTATTCTTATTTTTATTATATAAGATTATTTATTATTGTGTTTGTGGATTAAGTGGAAAAGAAGGTTTTATTTGTAAGGGTGTGGGGATTTTGTTTTTATTAAAAAGGAAAAGATTGTTGAAAATATTAGGAATAAGGGGGAATTTTTATAGAGATAAAAACTGAATAAAAAATTTTTTGTAGGTATTTTCTAAAAAAAAGATAAGAGATTTTAAATATTTTTTTAATGGGTTTTTTGAAAATTAAAAAGGTTTTATTTGAATTTTCCCCTCCTTTTCCATAAATTTTCCTTTAACCTCAAAACCGGCCGCTAAACGATGGCCACCTCCACTAAAAAGGTGGGATAATATGTTGACGTTCATCTCTTTTTTTTCACTGCTGCGCAAACTGCCTTTAATTTTTCCGTCCTCTTCTTCCTTTAGGAAAAGGGAAAATTTAGCTTCTCTACACATATTAAGTAAATTAACCAATCCACTAATCTCTTCCGGGGGAATGTTTTTTTCTTCAAATTCTTTTTTGGTAAACCAAGAAGAAATAAATTTAAGTTTATGGTTGAAATAAGAATTGTTTATTTTCTCACCCCAAAAATTTAACACCCTTACCTGTTTTCCTTTAGAAGAAGATTGAATAATATTTTTAAAAACAACCCCCTTTTTTAATAATTCTTTTGATTTTTTTAACAGGGAGGGGGTGGTGTTGGAGTGGGAAAACCCTCCACTGTCGGCGTATATGCCCAGGAGAAGATTAAATGCCATTTGGGAGGATATTTTTTCACCCTTTTCTTTAATTAAATCGTAAATAATTTCACAGGAAGCTGTGGCCTCTGAGCGGACAATTAAGCTGAAATTTTTAGGGTAAACAAGCGTTTCTTTCAATATATGGTGATCAATAATAAAAATTTTCGGCGCTTTAGAAAGATCTTTTGGGAAAGAAATGCCGGTGCGGGCGGGATAAATAGTGTCCACGATGGTTATCGCGCCAAAATTAGCCAATTCAATTTTATGGGGAGGAAGGACTTTTTCCAGGTGCTTAAAATTTTGATCAACCTTTCCTGACAGACAGACGGAAGGACGGCCGCCCCACCTTTCGGCCAATTCGTAAAGAGCCATAATTGCTCCAAGAGCGTCTTCGTCTGGGTCTTGATGGGTGAGGAGAAGGACTTGGGGAGTAGTTTTGATTTGTTGTTCTAATAAGGAAAGGGTAAAATTATTCATATCGTAGAATAAAGAGGAAAGTCTAATTTATTTTAAAAAAACAAAAAGCGCAAGTAAGAAATGAAGAAATATTTACCTTTCTTAGAAGCGTTTGCCACTATTGTGGGAACAGTAATTGGATTGGGAATTTTTGCTATTCCTTTCGCGGCCAAAGGCGCCGGAGTCGCGCCGACCGTCGCGCTTATTGTTTTTGTTGCCGCAATGTCAGCCCTAGTTAGTTTTTTGTTCGCGGAAATTGTGATTTTTGATAAAAGAGAAGAATGTATAGTGTCGTATGCCCGGAGATATTTGGGATCATGGATGGGCTGGGCGGAGGCTGTTTCGGTAATATTTGGCTACACGGGGACTATTTTAGCTTATGTTTTAGCTGTCGCTATTTTTTCCAAAGAATTAATCCCTTTTAATGGGACTTATTTTTGGCCAATAATTCTTTTTTACTCGGGAGTTAGCGGTTTAATTTTGTTGTTTAGAAAGCCAAAAAACCTAGGCAACCTTGAAATCGCATTAGCCGGATTAATGTGCGCGGCATTTCTTTTTATTTCTTGGAAGAGCGTTCCCTATTGGAAGCCGTTAGAAAACGATTGGAGCAAGCTGGCTGTCCCCTATGGGGTGGTGTGGTTTTCTATGACGGGAGGATCGGCTATCCCGCTGGCAGTGAGAATTCTTGCGAGAAAAGGGAGAGAAGTTTTTAGTGTAATTTCTCTTGCTTATCTTTTTATCGCTTTTATAACTATAGCATTTTTTGTCGCTGCCTTAAAAATAGGGGGAGATGGAATTGGCCCGGACCCCTTTGTTGCTATGGGAGAAAAGATGGGTAGATGGGTTCTTTACGCCGGCACCTTAATTGGAATCTTGGCAGTGGTTACCTCTCATTGGACGCTGGCCGCCTATTTTAAAAATATCTTAAATGAAGATTTAGGCATTAACCCAATATTTAGCTGGTTTCTGGTAGTATTTCTGCCTATAATTCTTATAACGCTGGGCATCTCAAATTTTGTAAGCGTTGTCGGGTTAGTCGGGTTAGTGGCGGGAACTTTTGACGCGTTGTTGTTAATGGCTATTTACAAAAGGGTTTTTCGCCGCAAAAATGCTTTACCGCGGATATTACCGTTTAGAGTGCCGGGCGTCGTTATATGGACAGCTTTTCTGCTGTTGGTCGGAGCGGCGCTATCATCAATACTAATGTTATAATATTTTTCATTCTGATGGTTACAAAACTCCCCATTTTAATTTTTTTGTGGGACGCCCGCCTGCGCCGAGGCTTCGGCGGGCAGGTCGCCTGCGAGGCATTAACTGCAATGCGAGCTAGATACAAAAAAATTAAGAAAGTTGAGTTTTGTAACCATCTAATTTCACATTTTGTCATTTATCGCCATGGCAGATCTATTTAATAGCTTTATCCGAGGCGTTAAGAATAAACGCGTTATTGTCTGGGGGCTTGGCCTTAACCAAGGAGGTCTTGAGGCGGCTAAGTTTTTTGCCAAACTCGGAGCCGATGTTACAGTTGTTGACATGAAAAGCGGGGAAGAGCTGAGCGAGAGTTTGGCAGAACTGGAAAAATATCGGAACATTAGGTATATTTTTGGGCGGCAAGATCAAGACATTTTTGCGTCGGCAGAGTTGATTATCAAAAACCCGGCGATTTCTTGGGAATTGCCCTTAGTAAAGAAGCTATTAAAGAATGGCAAGCGAATTGAAACCGACGTAACTTTATTTTTCCGCTTTTTTAGGGGCAGGATTGTCGGCGTAACCGGCAGCAAGGGAAAGACTACTACTACCACTTTGATAGGGAAATTTTTGAAGGCGGCCGGAAGAAATATTTTGCTGGGCGGTAATATAAGAGTTTCGCTGTTCGCGTATTTTACCAAGAGACATCTTAGCGACGAAAAAAAGATCGCGGTGCTGGAATTATCCTCTTTTCAATTAGAAGACCTGGTTTTTGTAAAAAGAAGCCCGGATATTGCAGTGGTTACCAATATATTGCGCGACCATCTAAACCGCTACGGCAGTTACACAAAATACGCCGCCGCCAAAAAAAATATTTGTTTATATCAAAAGAAAAAAGACTACTTAGTTTTGAATGCGGGAGATAAAAGATTAAAAGATTTTAATAAATGTTCAAAAGCTAAAATTCTCTGTTTTTCTGCAAAGGCCTCTTCTGTCATTCCCGCGCAGGCGGGAATCCAGGCATCCAGCAACAATCAATCTAATATTACAGCCGCTATTGCAGTGGCAAGAATCTTTAAAGTAAAAAAGGCAGTCATCGAAAAAGTAATCAAAAACTTCAAGGGCGTGCCGTACCGGATGGAAAAAATAGCGGTAATAAAAAACATTACATTCATAAACGATACCACCGCTACTATCCCCGACGCAGCCATTGCGGCCCTAGAAAGTTTAGATTCTCACCCGCGTGGAGATGACAACAAAAAAAGGAAAATTATCTTAGTAGGCGGAGGGTCGGATAAGAATCTGCGGTTTAGTAAGTTCGCTAAAATAATTGCCAGGAAGGTCAAGAAAATAATTTTACTGCCCGGGACAGCTACTCCCACCATAAAAAAAGCGCTCGCCAAACACGCGCCGCTCGTAACTTACGAGGAAGCAATGTCTATGGACAAAGCGGTAAAAACAGCGTATAAATCGGCGAGCGCGGGAGATGTGGTTTTGTTATCTCCCGGCGCAACCAGCTTCGGATTGTTTAAAAACGAATTTGATAGAGGAGATCAATTTAACGAGGCAGTTAAAAAGTTAGAAATGCCCTAGTGGCGCCTGCCCAACGGCAGGCAGAGAACTGGCCCGCCTACGCTCAGAAGCTTCGGCGGACTCTGAACCGTACTGGTACAGGGCGGGCAGACATGCAGGACAGACTCTATGCTCTGGTGGTGAAACTGGTAAACACGTACGACTCCCTCCTTCGCTAACGCTTCGGTGGACAGGCAAAATCGTATGCCGCGATGGTGAAATTGGTAGACACGCAGGACTCAAAATTCTGTGCTTTCCAAAGCATGAGGGTTCGACTCCCTCTCGCGGCACAAGGAACCCTTGGGAGTTTTTACCCGCCGGAGCCTCGGCGTAGGTGGGCGAGTCTCCCCCAGAGCACCAGTATGAGGGTTTTTTACCCTGTTTTGCGGTGGGTCAAAACGAACCTTAACCTAGCCCGCAAGGGCCTAAAAAGCATCCCAAACAAAGAAAGGATAAGAAAATGGCAGAAACGGAAACTTACCAGCTGGTTTGGTGGGATGGGCAGGATGAAAGGGAAAGGATAAGAGAAATAGATATTCCCGTAGGGCAGGATCCCTTAAACTTTGCCCGCGATTTTCTCTCTGGTTTCGGGGAACTGAAAAAATACGGTTTTTGGATTATTTCGCTTGAAAAATGTGAAAACAAGAAGGACGTAGCCGGACTTCTCGACCTGCTTGAACGGTATATGACAGAGCTCCGGGATACGGCGGAGAAAAACTCCTTTTCTTCTTCGTTTGATCACATCTTTCAAAGCCCGGACTATCGGGCAATAGTGGAACTAGGCAGAAACGAGCGTTTCAAAGCCGAAACGGTCCGGTTTCTTTCCCGAGACCTAGTTTTAAAAAGGACTTGGGAAACTGTCTTTGCCCTAATGGCAATTCTTGAATACCAACCCAAACCGGGCGAGATAGACGAAGTAGTTGAAGGGACGGGAATGATGGCGTTCAGTCTGCCCAATCTGGCAAAAGCTCTCATTGCGGAGAGTGAAGAATATTTAAACCGAGTGTTTATGGGGGGATAGCGAAAAAGCCAATTTTGTTCTATAAATGCCTACCACGCGATAACGTCAACGGTGGGCTTCTTTTTATTATAAAGTAAACAGGATCGTATTAAAAATTTCCCGGAGGACATTACCCGGGATTTTTTAAAAATAGAAAACCAGTCCGTTTCGTTGGACTGGTTGAGTTTGTGTTAGTAGTTCGCCTGCAGGTAGCGGGCGAACTCATCATATTCTGCCATGGAGATCATCTTCTCCCGGCAGTAAAAGTAGAGCAGGCGCTCAATGTCAAGGGCCCAGATTGTCCTGTATCCCGCCCTAGACATTTCTTCCGCTCCGCCCTGCATCCGGTCCACAACCACGAGCACGGCAGAGACCTCAAGTCCGGCCTCCTCCAGTTTCCTGATGGCCAACATTTTTGAATGCGCCCTGGTAATCAGGTCATCAACTAGAATAACCCTGCCTCCGCCAGCGGCTTTCTCTCGGCTTTCAGGAGAGATATCAAACCCGGCTCTTTTGCCATCCCGTAAAAGTTTTACCAAATAAATCAGATCGGGTTTGACCGGAAATACAACATGATGGGAAATTCTTCTAATCTCTTCACAAAAAGCTCCTGCGATGGGAGTTCCGGCATTGGGAACCCCGGCAATGAAATCAGCCCTGATTCCTCCGCGGTCTGATCTGATAGACTCGCGCAGAATTGCCATAGAGAGCTCTATTCCTATTATCGCCAGGGTTTTTGGGTCAAGCAGCACAAA
>VGKB01000004.1 GCA_016867255.1 Candidatus Moraniibacteriota bacterium | reverse complement strand
CCTCGTAGGCCATCTCGTCAAGCGGTGCCGCCATTCTCTGCTCCGTTGCGGCCATTTGGCCCGCCCGATCCATAAACTTATTTTTTGTTCCCTTCCATAACTTCCAGCCCAGCCAGCCGAGGGCGCCTAAAATTATTAGCGATAAGAGAACGATTACAATTACCAAGAGCACAGTATTGTTTGAGCTGTTAGCCGCCGGCCGGGATGCCGGCGCTACTGGCTCGGCCGGTTTTAACCCGGGAGCATTTTCCGTTTTGTTTTTGTTTTTTGTAGCCACGATTGGGAAATTAAAAAATTAGAAATAAAACTTGCGCGTTTTGGTGTAATTTTCTATTGTTTCGCTTTTCTCTATATTTGTACTATAATTATTCCAAATAAGAAAGAATTAATAGAGGTAACAAATAATAAAACAACCCCCGTGCGTACCGGAAAAAAACTTCCCCAAACAGGATTTCTAGCCATATTTTTACCCTTGCTTTCAGTTTTTATTTTTGCTTTCTTTCAGCTCTCTACTGATTTGCCGACCCATTCACTCATCTATTCTCTTGTTCCCTCGCCCATTTCGTCTGCTTTGGCTAAAACCAAGACCTCAAAGCTTAAAAAATTGAATTCTGCCGCCAGCTTTGACCCCATTTACTCGCCCGACAAAAAATACATTGTCTACGGCGTAAGTAATAATGACGGCACCCAGGGTAAGCTTTACCGCAAAAAAGCCAGCTCTAAAAGCAAAGGCAGCCCCCTGACGGACGACAACGCCGCCAATCCGGCTTACTCCCCCGACGGCAGCTACATTGTTTACGTTAATCTATCAAAAGAAAGCCAGCTTTATCGTAAAAATGCCGACGAAAAAAGCGACGGCTCCCGGATCAATCCTGTCAGCTCCCTTGATCCGGCCTATTCGCCAAACGGCAAATACATCGTTTACAGCAACTCCGAGGACGAAGGAAAGCTTTACAGAATCAATCTGGAAGACGACGACAACAGCTACGAGGGAAGAAAGATTAATTCCGTCACTTCCCACAACGCCGTCTACACTTCCGGCGGAAACTACATCTATTACATCAATGTCAATGACGGAAAATTATACAAAAAGAAAGCGGATGACGATGAAAACGGAGAAGTGGTTGAGGGGATAAAACCATTTTCTTTCACCCTCTCGCCGGATGACAAATATATTGTCTACAGCAATGTAAACGATAACGGCCTTCTATACAAGCGCGCGGTCAGCAAAAGCGGCGCCGGGAAAAAAATCGGCAATCACACCGCCAATGAGCCGAGCTATCTTTCATCGGGCAAAAAAGTGGTTTTCTCTAACGGAGACAAAAATCTATTCCTCTATTCGCTGAAGATACGGTAATGGGTAACGTGTAATCACACATTACCTACAACTTACCTATAATAACAATCCTCGCTATTATCGTACCCGCAAAAATAGGGAACCTTGCTGCTTAAATCCGGTAGTCCGTGCTGGCTGATATAGCAGTTTTTCTGCCGCTGGGTGGCGTTGTGCCACCAAACATTAATGTCGCCTGCCGGATAGGTGCACCTCTTAGAAGCGTTGCCGGAACCGGAAACGGATTTATTACTGTTCCGGTTTTTGCCGTAATAAGAAGAGCCGGCTTGGGCGCCCGTACCTCCTTCTCCTTCGTCACCATAGCTTAATGAGCTTCCGGCAGTGTTGGAAACGGCGTTCTGGTTGTTTTGATCCGTCTGGCCGCCGCTGTTTTCGGTTCCGCCGTTTACCCCGGCAGTGCCACCGCCCGTTTCCAACCCTAAATCTGAACCGGTATCACGCAATCCGTTCACCTTGCCGCCAAACGGGCTTTCTCCCCAAAAGCCGTTTTCCTCTTCGCCGGCGGGAGTGTTGTTCTTTTTTCCCTTTTCTTTTTTCCTCTCTTCGGTTATAGCGCCCTCTTCCTTTATCACCACCGGCGACAGTTTTATTCCCACCCAAATTAGAAAGGCCGCGATTCCCAGCGCCAGAAGCATCACCGCCGGGATCAACGCTACCGAAGGAATCCGGTTAAAAAAATCAGAAATTCTCATTCTCGCCCTAGTAAACATAAAATATATTTTAATCTGGACAATCCGTCCGCCTTTGGCAGATATAAAATATTTGTCTTTTGACTTTTGCTCTTTGATTTTAACTAGTACTGGCAGCGCGGGTTGGGTGATTCGTCCGGATCCATACAGCAATCCTCATCCATATGGCGGCCTTTCGTTTTACTCTTTTTGCCCTTATGGTTTTTCTTGGCACAACTGGCCTTGGAAACCAACACGCGCTTAGGTTTGGGTTCTACAGCCTTTTTGATTACTTTCTGGCTAACGGTTGGTTTGGTTGGCTCCTCTGCCTTAGATTTTTCCGGTTCTGGAATCACGACAGTGGAAAGAATCTCAAAAAACTTGGGAAACCCCAAAATCACTTCCGATTTCTTTCCGCCGCCAAACGGGTTGTCGCCCTTGAAATTGACCAGCGGCACTATGTTGTAGGTGTAGCCTCCCCGCGTCACGCTGAAAAAATAAGCCTCCCCAAAGCAACGATTTTGTGAATCTACTTCTACTTCTTGAGCGGGATAATCTCCTTCGCCCACCACCGCTTCCGGAAACTCCAGCTGATCGCAACGGTTTTTTTGGTAAGTATCTTCCTTGGGCACCAGGTTGCCCGTTTTGGCCGGGCCGGGATACAGATTGGCATTGTAAACATAAACTTCAAAACCTTTAAATTGCTCGCTGGCGGCATCCAAGCCGTTAGAGAAAGTAATTTTCCGCTCATATTTTTTCCCGCTTCCCGTATCCACTTTTGGTTCGTCCCAACGCGGAATATATTTAACTGAAAATTTGGTTGCCGCGTCCTGGTAAGTTTTCCAACTGGCCGTATCGTCCGGCACATTGGGCAAATCAACCGTTATTTCCTGTTTCTGCATCTCGCTCAGCTGGTCTTGGTAGCTTTCGTACAGAAACAGCGAGCCGCTACCAAAAAACACTAAACCTAGAATCAAGGGGATTGTTACGCTCATTAAGACTATCACCTTATGTGCGTGCGGCCGCCTTTTTCTAAACTTTCTGTACCGCGCCAAGTGTTTTTTAAGATGCTTTTTCAGATGACGATGCAGCTGGCGAACGCCCAATTTTTTTCTTTTCATTTTTATATGTTAAGTACCATTACCCATTACTATAATTTAATAGCTGCACCACGGATTAGGATACTCGTCCGGATCCAGACAGCATTCCATATCCATATGCTTCTTTTTGTTCGTCTTGCTCTTACGCGGCTTGTCGTTTTTCTTGGCGCATACTCTCTTGCCACTTACGATTCTGGTTTCCGCCAGCGGTTTGGGCGCGGTAATTCTCGGCACCGCTTTACGGACAGCGCCAGCCCCCGCCGTGAATTTCCAGGTGGCAAGAATATTGTCAAACTCCGGCAAAGTTTCTCCAACCTCTCTGGCTCCGTCATAGTTTTCATAGCCAAATCCGCCAGCCGGCACCGGCACTATTTCAAAAGCGTTTCCGCCTCTCTGCAAAAGATAAAAATAAGATTCTTTATAACAGGGATCGCTTGCTAAAGCGTAGATTTTCATCGCCGGATACTTTGCGCTCCCCACACTGGCAGTCCCGATTTCCTTGCATCGGCCGAATTCTTCATTCACGCCATCTTTTAAGTTAAGATTATTGGAGTAATCAGCGCTAATGTTCCTAACACCCCTTGGCAAACGGTAAATATAGATATCAAATCCTTTTTGGCCGGCTTCCGGCCCCATGCCGGTATCCCTGAAGGCAATTTTCGTTTTGTATTTTAGCTCCGCGCCGGCCGCGTTTTCCACTGCCGGCTTGGCCCAATTATCCGGGTATTTGAGCTCAAAGTTGTAAGCCGTGTTTTTGTACGTTGCCCACTTCTCCGTTATTTTTCGGAGCAATGCCTGTCTTATCCTATCTTTCTCCGTTTCGCTGACCCCGCCCCATTCTTTGTTCTCAATCGGCTCCATATCAGTTGGTTTCCTATCCTCCTGCGATTCACTCTCGGCCGGTTCGGCGATCTGCCTGACTTCCGATTCCAGATTCTGGCCATTTTCCCGGCGGTAAGAGAAAAGCCAAATATTTAGCAAAGCGAGAACCACGATTATCCCTCCCAGCACCAGATTCCGCTTCCAAATTTCCCGCCGCTCGGGATCTGTATCAATCCCCAGCTTCTGGACCTTCAGCTTCGAGACCTTATCTTTTGACTTGCCCTTTGGTTTATTTTTCTTATTTTTCTCTTTTTCTCTTTTCTTTTTAATCTTTTTCTGTTTTTTTGCCACTTTACGCTTTTAAAATGATATGGAGGTTAAACAAAACACCAAAAAAGAAAACGGTGAAATTAGAAAACCTAAACTCCACCTGCTCTTAACCTTATTTTATCTTTGTCTTTTTGTATCACTAAATAAAGAAACTTTTATTAAAGATAACACAAAAAATAATAAAAGTCCAAGCGCCCAACTTTTAGTACTATATTGCGCGACACTAATCTTGACTTTTTGCCTGAAAAGGTGTATAATTGTAATGTTTTCAGTAAAAAGCGAGCTTCGGGCTGGCTTTTTTTGGTGGAAGTTATTTTAAATGTTTGCCCCACTTCAAAAAGCCATCCTGAGGCAAGTTTTTGCTCCGCCTCTTTACCAAACTTCCGAAAGGCAAGACAATGAGAAAAAAAAGCTCATTTGTTTTCGTTCTTTTGGAAGGATTGGTTTTCTTTGTCGCAACAAACAGTATCGTTTGGGCCGGCACCGCGCCGCTCTGTACCGTAACGGCGCGGGGTAAGTCGGTTCCCGAGAGAGTTTCTTCCCGGGAGCCAAGAGAAGTGCGAGTCTTTCTCAAGACTCAGCACTTTGGCTTCTACGAGCGGGGCAAGCTTTCTTTCTGGGGGCCGGTCTGCACCGGTGCCAGGGGATTTGAAACCCCGCGAGGGAAGTTTCGGGTCCTGATGAAAGCCCAGCGATACTTTTCAAGGAGACATGGCGGAGTGCCAATGCCGTACTCCGTCCAGTTTTCAGTCGGCGGGCACTTTCTCCATGTAGGAGAGGTCCGCCCGAAACCCTCTTCGCGTGGCTGTGTGCGCCTGCGCGAGGAGGACGCCGCCCGGATCTTCCGGACGGTCAAGATTGGCGATTCCGTCACCGTAATACCGTGACGGACCGGCCAAACAAGCGCACGCAAAGACCCGCTTTTGGCGGGTCTTTTTTACTCTACCACCCGAAGTTAACTTTCCTCCTCATTTTCCCCTTGCTTTTATCTCCGGGTTATCCTCTTTATTAGATTTTTTGTGCCGCAAGTGGCGTGGCTGGCAAAAACCCTGACGGTATTAGCCCCTTTTGGACATCCACTTTTTTCTTGAGCAATTTTTGTTTTAGTGCACATTTTTGTTTTTGGGCAATTATTTTATTATGTGTACTATAAAACTGAAATACGAAAATTCAAATTCTAAATTATGAAAATCAAGCTTAATCTTCCCCTGGTTAACGCCCACACTCACGCCGCAATGGTGGCTTTTCGGGGAACGGCGGAAGACCTGCCGCTTAGGAATTGGCTGGAAGACCACATTTGGCCCATGGAAAGAGCCAGACTAAATCCGCAGTTCGTATACCGCCACAGTAAAAAAGCCCTTCGGGAAATGCGCCGCAACGGCATTCGCGCTTTTGCCGACATGTACTTTTTTCAGGATGAGGTTATCCGCGCCGCGGAGGAGCTAAAAATGTCCGCCCTACTGGGCGAACCGTTAGTGGATTTCCCCGCCCCCAGCTACAAAACACCGGACGAAGCTTTTAAAATTTTGGAAAGACAACTAAAAGAGCACCGAAAACATCCCTTCGTAAAAATCGGCGTAATTACTCACACCATTTACACCGTCTGCGCGGAAAATCTGGTGAAAGCCAAGCGGCTGGCCAAAAAATATAACACCGTCTTTTACCTTCACTTGGCGGAAACCAAAAAAGAATTTGACGACTGCCGGAAAGCCAACAAAGCTACGCCGGTGGAGTATTTGAACAAATTAGGCGTCTTGGATAACAGGACAGTTCTCGCCCATTGCGTTTGGCTGACTAGCAGAGATATTAAGATTCTGGCCCGCGCCGGCTCCCACGTGGTGCACTGCCCATTAAGCAACTTGAAGCTCGGCTCCGGCATCGCCCCCGTGGCTGAACTCCTAAAAGCCGGGGTTAATGTGGCTTTGGGCACCGACGGCGCCGCCAGCTCCAACCGGCTGGACATTTGGGAAGCGGGAAAGTTCGCCGCTCTCCTGCAAAAAGGGCTGCACCTTGATCCGACAGTCTTGGACGTCAAAACCGTCCTCAAAATGATGAGCGTAAATGGCATGCGCGCTTTGGGATTTTCCGAGATAGAAGGCCGCGGAATTGCCGAGATTGAAAAGGAAATAGATAATTTCAAACATCCTCACATTCTATACGAAAAACACGCTAACGAGATATTCAATTTGAAATTTGAAATTTGAAATTTACCTTATGTGGTACGTTGATAAATACCTGCCTTATGTTCATCCCCATTTCAAAAAGAAAAAGACGCTGCTGAAAAAAACTACCCCTTTCCAGACAATTGAGATAATGGATTTGGAGTTTTTTGGTAAAAGCTGTTCCATTAACGGCATCCCTCAAAGTTCCGAAAAAGACGAGTGGGTTTATCATGAATGCCTTATCCATCCTGCCATGCTGCTGCTCCCCGAAAAGAAGAAACTGGACATTTTGATCTTGGGCACCGGCGAAGGCGCCACGGCCCGGGAACTCTTAAAATACAAAAATGTAGCCAAAATTACTTCCCTTGACATTGACAGGGAAGTGGTAAAAGTTTTCAAAAAACACTTTCCGGAGGTGCATCAAGGATCTTTCAATAATCCCAAAATAAAATTCGTGACAGACAGTGCCGGCAATTTCTTGAACGACTCCAATGAAGAATACGACCTTATTATTTCCGACATCACCGATGTAGAGTTTTTTGACCTTGGCGCGAAAGCCATAAAATCCCAAAAAGACTTTTATTCTCTCATTAAAAAACATCTAAGACCGGAAGGCGTCCTGGCTATGCATTCTTCAGAGATAACTGAATTGGAATACAAGAAACATTTTAAATTGAAAAGACTCCTGCAAACTATTTTCCCTGCGGTTTACTCTTACCGCTATTTCATGCCGTATTTCTCCAATGTCTGGGGGTTTCTTCTGGCCTTCCCCCACAAAAAAATCAATCCCCAAGAAATCTCTGAGCAGGAAGTTGACAGGAAAATCAGGGCGCGGGGGCTTAAAAACAAACTAAAACTTATTAGCGGACGCGTATTCCGTTCCCTTTTTACTTTCTCTCCCTATCTTCAAAAAAAGGAGAAAAAACTCTAGTTTTGCAACCGTCTATTTGTACTTTACACCTTTAATCACACAGCTAAGGACTGGTTTTGTTCTCTGAGTCTCGCCCTTTATTCTTTGTTTTTTGCACTTTCTATTCTGCGCTTTATTTTCCTACTTTCCAGGATTGAATCATGGCCGCCGCGATTTTGGTAACCTCAGCGTATTTGTCAGCCGGAGCGTAATATTCAACCACATAAAAAACGCTGCCTTTCAAGTAAGAAAGGGCCACCATCACTCCTTTATAAGTTGTCCCCGCCGCTTTCATTTCAACTTCCATCCCTTTGCCCGGCATGCTGGTTCCGTCTACTAAATCGTGGCTGATTTCGTTCTCTTGACCGAATTTAGCGTTGGGATCGGTTTGTTTGATGGTTTCCTTTAATTTCGCCACCGCGTCGTCAAGATTTTCGTACGCCCCGCCGCGGGATTTGAACAGCGCGTTCTGAACGCGAAAAATCATCCCGCTGCTATTCTTAAACTCCACCGCGGCCTCAGTCTTTTGAGATTCCCAATCGGAGGGATAATTGATGGAATAACCCAAACCGGCGTCGCTAAAAGTCTTGCCCAAAGCAATTTCCGCCACGGTTTGGGCGGCGTTACTATTGGTCGGCACCACCGCTTGAGCATTATTGTTGTTGCCGTTTATATTCGCTTTGTTCTCCTGTGTCGCGGCTTCCGGCTTTAATTCTCCTTTTTTATCGCCTCTTAAAAAACCGGTTACCGAAAAAAGCAGCCCGATTATTCCCAGCACAATTGCCGCGATCGCCACTCCCTTTTTCTCTTTCAGCACGACAAAGCCCAATATTACGGCCGCCAAAGTCAAAAGAAAAGCCAAGACCAGCAAAAACTTGCCTGAACCAAAAGAAAATACTAAGCCCACAATACCCAGCACCAGAGCAATTATGGGAGCCGGGCTGTTGCCCTTAGCAAGAGCTGGTGTGGAAGCCGTCGGAGCGGACGGCGCTTGAGGTTCTTTTTTTTCTCCTTTGGTAGACATTTTGGTTTATTAAAGTTAATCATTATACAAAGAAGTACTAAGTTCCCGATTACTGAATAGAAAGTTTCCCCGCTTTATTGTTATCCAACGCTGGGCACCGGTATCATTTGTTTCCCATTCTAACCAACAAATATTATTTGGTAAAATTTCATGAAACTTATTAAAATTTTAAACTTGTTCCTTGTAATAGCTTCCTTAGTGTTGCTTGGCGGCTGCAACCAAAATACCGCAACCGTATTCAAAAACGAAAATTCTAACCCGGCCTACCCGGTTCTCGTCAAAGACGATTCTTCACCAGAGGCGAACTTGCCTATAGAAGGCGCCTACGGCGAAAACTCACCCCATCCCTTATCAATCCTCTTTCTTGGTGATGTAATGTTCGACCGGCATATTCGCCAGGCAGCCGAAAAGCAAGGCAACGATTTTATTTTCGAAAAAATAAAAAACTTGCTCACCGAAAGCGATCTGTCCGTTGCAAACCTTGAAGGCCCTATTACCGATAACAAATCGGTCAGCGTCGGCTCAAAAATTGACACCAAAAACAACTTTATTTTCACTTTTGACCCGAGTTTGGCCAAGACTTTAGCCGCTTACCAAATCAAGATAGTCAATCTGGGCAATAATCACATCTTTAATTTCGGCGCGGAAGGCATTGCGCAAACCAAAAAATATCTGGACGCGGCCAAAGTGGAGCATTTCGGCGACATCAGCGCGGACAACTCGGAAACACTGACAAAGGAAATAGATGGTCTGAAACTATTTTTCGTAAATTACAACTACGCCGCCAATGGATCGCGCGAACGAGCTTTAGCAGATATTCGCGAGACAGAAGAACAATCCGGAGTAACAATTGTATATACCCACTGGGGAACGGAATATCGGACCGGCAATCCGGAACCGGCAATTCGCAATTTGGCCCGTGAATTCGTTGACGCCGGCGCCGATTTAATAATCGGCGCTCATCCGCACGTCATCCAAAACAGCGAAGAGTACCAAGGGAAAAAAATCTACTACTCGCTGGGAAATTTTATTTTTGACCAATATTTCAGTCCGGAAACCCAAAAGGGGCTGGCGGTAAAAGTTTGGGTAAATCCGAAGGATTATACGATGGAATTCCAAGAAATTCCTCTGCGGATGCAAAAAAACTGCCAGACCGTAGAAATAACTGATAACTAATTTTGGTTTTTTAAACATAAAACATATCTTCGTGGTAGAATAAGGAAAATCTTTCAATATCTATTTTCCCGTGCCGAAAAAACAAAATCCGCAAAAAAACAATCAAAACAGTGGCTGGAAGGTTTTACTGCCAATTATAGTTGGTATCGCGACTATTGCGTTGGTAGTAACGGCAGGGCTAGCGGTCTATTTTTTGTTCACTAATTATTATCAACCTAAACCATCTCCTCCCAAGACAGTCCCTAAAAATACTAATCAATCAGTAACAAACTCCAATAAAAACAAAACCGCTAATGAAGACGGCTGGCCGATCTTTGAAAGCAAGGAATATTACTTTTCCTTTGCCCACCCGCCCGGCACCAAGGTTAATCGCCACGCACTCGGCAACGGCATGAGCACGGACGGATATTTGATTTCCGGCAAAGATAATTTTGAACAGTCCGTCTGGGTTTATAGAAGAGGATGTGACGCCAGATGTTTTGATAAAGACATCGTCCGCTGGCATCCCAAAACCAAGCTGAAAAGCGAAGCAGAAACCATAAACGGCCTTCCGGCCCACGTGATTTATTTTGACGAAAACGGCAAGGTAAAAAAACAGGTGTACCTGAGAAGCGATCTGGGGGCGGTAGTTTACTTTGAATTCACCGGCCTTGATTCCGCCGAATCGTCTATTGGCGAAGCGCGGCAAAAAATTCTGGAATCGTTCCGATTTGAATAAATTTACTACAAAAGCGGACTAAAATTATTCAATTGGGCTAAACTGGACACTCCAAGAAGTCAAATACCCATACCTCGGTAGCACTAAAACTGTTTTTGACCCATTTTCCCATATGTATCTGAACTTATGCGCATCTACTTTGCCTGTTCGGTTAATTCACGCTAGGGTAAGAGTATTAAGAATTTTACAACCGTTAAAATCCACCATTTCAAACAGCGATGAAGGAAAAATTACCCAAAAACTACGTTTTTCAAAAAACGGAAGACAAGATCTACCAGATTTGGGAAGGATCCGGATTTTTTAATCCGGATCAGTGCGTCAAGAAAGGTATTACTAAAAATAAAGTGCCGCACTACTCAATTTCCATGCCGCCGCCTAATGTCACCGGCAAATTGCACTTGGGCCACGCAGAAGTAATTACTCTTGAGGATATTTTAATTCGCTACCACCGGATGAAGGGGGACAAAACAGTTTGGATTCCCGGCACTGACCACGCTTCCATCGCCACCCAAAACAAAGTAGAGAAATTGTTAAAAAAAGAAGGATTAAATCGCCATAAAATCGGCAAAAAGGCCTTCCTAAAAAGAGTAGAGAAGTTTGCTTTGGAATCCCATGATAATATTGTGCGACAGAGTAAAAAAATGGGCGCCAGCTGCGATTGGAGCCGCGAGGCCTACACTTTGGACCAAATCCGCCACCGCGTGGTGAATCTGGTTTTTAAAATGATGCACGCTGACGGTTTGATCTATCGCGGTGAGCGGTTGGTTAACTGGTGCCCCCGCTGCGCTTCAACACTCGCTGATGATGAGGTAGAATACAAGGAGCAAAAAGCCAAACTCTACACTTTCCGCTACGCCAAAAGTTTTCCTTTTGCCATCGCTACCACTCGGCCAGAAACCAAACTGGGAGACACCGCCGTGGCGGTCAATCCAAAGGATAAAAGATACCAAAAATATGTCGGTAAAACTTTCAAGGTTAATTTTTTGGGAACGGCTTTAAACTTAAAGGTAGTCACTGATAGGGAAGTAAACCCCCGCTTTGGCACAGGAGCCCTCGGTGTTACCCCCTCCCATTCGCATGACGACTGGAAAATTGCCGAGGCCAACAAGCTCAAAATTGTTAAAGTTATTGACGAAAAAGGAAATATTCGCACCGGTTTCGGAAAGTATTCCGGGTTAAACGCGGCCAAAGCCCGCGAGGAGGTAACAAAAGACCTAAAAGCCACCGGGCTTTTGGAAAAAGAGGAAATTCTCGCCAACAGTTTGTCTCTCTGCTACCGCTGTAACACACCGATTGAAGTTTTGCCTTCATTGCAATGGTTTATCAATGTCAACAAGAAGATTAGAAGGTACGGCCGATCTATCAAAGAACTATCTACCGAAGCTGTTAAAGTCGGCGTTTTCGGCCGAAAAAAAATCCGCATTATCCCCAAGAGGTTTGAAAAGGAGTATTTCCGCTGGATGGAAAATTTGCGCGATTGGTGCATCAGCCGCCAAATTTGGTTTGGCCACCGCGTGCCGGTCTGGTGCAAGGGCAAAAGAATCTATTGCGGGGTTCAAGCACCCAAAGGAACAGGCTGGAAGCAGGAGGAGGACACGCTGGATACCTGGTTTTCTTCCGGTCTTTGGACTTTTTCTTCGCTGGTTCAGAAGCCGAAGCAAATAAAAATCCAAAAGGGCAGACTGGTAATAGACTCTCAAGATTTTAAAGATTATCATCCGACCAGCGTCCTGGAAACCGGTTACGATCTAATATTTTTTTGGGTGGCGCGGATGATCTTAATGACCACTTACGCCGTTAGAGACATTCCTTTCTGGGATGTTTACCTTCACGGGATGGTACGTGACGATAAGGGCCAGAAGATGAGCAAGTCGCTAGGCAATGCGCTTGATCCGCTCACTATGATTGAAAAATACGGCACCGACGCGGTACGCCTGTCGCTGGTGGTCGGCTCCGCTCCCGGCAACGACCAAAATTTGTCAGAGGAAAAAATTGCCGGCTTTCGCCGCTTTACCAACAAATTATGGAATATCGCAAGATTTGTGATAACAAGCCAAAAATTTGGTTTGGGGGAAGACCCAGCATTGAAAAATAATCTCCGAGTTTACCGCCTTCGCCAAGCCCTCGGCGGGCAGGCAAGTTTTTCCCTTTCTGACCTTTGGATCTTACATAAAATGAAAAAATTAGTGGGTGAAATTACCGGAGACTTAGAAAAATACCGTTTTTCCCAAGCCGGGGAAAAATTGCGCGAATTTACCTGGAACGACTTTGCCGATTGGTACCTGGAAATAAGCAAAATTGAAAACAATTCCGCAAAAATCATAATCTTGGATCAAATTTTGCGGGACCTGCTTAAACTCTGGCACCCCTTCACTCCTTTCGTCACAGAAAAAATTTGGGAATCCTTTAGGCAAGGCAAACTGCTTATGGTAGAGAGGTGGCCAACCGGCGACTTTTACAAAAAGCTGACCGGCGCTTCGCAAACTGACTTGATAAATTTTGAGTTAATAAAAAATATTATTGAAGCCATTCGCAGCGTCCGAGCAGATTACAAAATTGAACCCCGCAGAAAGATTCGCGTAATAATTGACATAAAAAACCGTCCTGATTACGCCGGCACTGCCACCTACTCCCTAATAGAATCCCAAAGCGACTTGATAAAAAATCTGCATACTGGTGTTAAATCATTAGCAATTACCGAATCGGGCCAAAAAATCAGAAAAGCTATTTGCCGGGCGACCGGCGGAGTTATGATTCAAATACCTCTTGGGGGGCTAATTGACCGGAAAAAAGAAATTGCCAGGTGCCGGAAAGAAAAAACCACTTTGGAAAACCAGATTAAAAATCTCAAAAAAACCTTGCGCAATAAAAACTTCCTTCAAAAAGCCCCCCCAACCGTAATTGAAAAACAAAAGTCCGTTCTCATAAAAGCCCAAGCCGAACTCAAAACGATCACCAAACAGCTTACAGAGCTTTACTAGGGCTTAAAGGCATTCCCAAATTCTCCCTCCTGCGCCCCTGCAGGGCTTCGGCGGGCAAGCAAGAATATTGGAATAGATTTTTTTAAAACCAATGTCACAACCAATTATTTCCGTCCAAAAACTGAGCAAAAGTTACGAATATACCAAAAAACAGCCCGGCCTGGCCAACGCTTTTCGGAACTTATTCCGCCGCAAAACCAGCGCCAGCAGTTGACAATAGAAATACTGATGGTTGCAAAACTCCCTATTTCAATTTTTTTGTATCTAGCTCGCCGTCTGCGGCGAAGCGACGTCCCACAAAAAAAATAAAATAGGGAGTTTTGCAACCATCTAATATTATGCGTCACTTCATTTGCTCTTGCCCTCCGGCAAAAAAACTGAGAAAATAGAGAAAATGAAAAATATTAAATAATAAACAAGACCTATGGACCAAAAAAAGTTCGCTGACCTAAAAAAACAGGCGCTCGCGGAGGCCAAAAAGGCAGAAAAGGAATTCAAAAAAGCCGCCGCCAAGGTGGTAAGCTATATTAAAGAAAACCCAAAGAAAGCCGCCGGCATCGCCGCCGGGGCCGCTCTGGCCGTGGGCGCCGCCGCCGCCACTTTCATTGCCACCCACAAGAAAGGCAAGAAAAAATAAACCTTATAATTGGGAACTAGGAACTGGGAACTTAGTACTTCATTATCCGATTAATCGCGTCTTCATCTTTACAGGAATAGGCGTTGTCCGGAGAATAATATTTTTTCGCGGGTCCGTAACAGCCGCCATTGTTTTTGTAAAGCACTCCAAAAAAGGGCATCATAAACCCCATATCCCTCTCCCGAAAATATTGGTACAGTCTTTCAAGAGTCTGGGCACGTTTTTGCCGGCTCATGCGGGCAAAGATATCCAAATCATCGGAGGGAATCCCCGTCCAATCAAGGTGGAGCAGCACGTTATTGGCGTTTTGGGCATAATTTTTGTGCCAAAGCAGTGCCCAACAGCCGCCGCGGCGGGAAAGACAGGGGCCACTTTCAATGTTGCCGTTGCCGTCTATTCCCACTCCGCCTTCAATGTAATCAAAAAGTTTCAAGTAGTGAGCATCGGTAATTGAACCCGTCTGCGCGCCGATTATCACGTCCACATTGTTTTCTTTGGCGTAGGAGCGGACATTCTTGATAATTTCCTCGGCGTATTTGTTTTCCGAGCCTTCCTGCCAATAAATCTGGCCAAAAGTAAAACTCTGCACGCCTAAATTGATGGCCTTTCGCGTAATCTGCTCCATATAATCGCGGTACTCAACGCTGGAGAAAGCCGGCTGGCAGGTGTGCTCCCCCCAAACGTTAGCCGTTCCTTTGCGGCACATTTTGGAAAAATCAAAATCGCGGTTCTTTTTTTCGTTGTAATATTTAGCTTTAGTGTCCAGCGCCTCGGCAATAAACATGCCGTAAACAATGTCCTTTTTGGTAATTAGTTTCTCGCGGGTTTCCGCCCGGCTGAAATCGGGCGGGGCAAGCCAAGTCTCAATCGCTCGGTGCAGATAGTAGCAATTTGAGCGGTTTATAAGTTCAATGAACCGCATATTCTCCGGGCTGTAGCCGGTCAGGATGCCGTCCGCCACGCACCCTTGCTTTTTCAAGCGGTCCATATTTACCGGCGGAGGCGGCGGCGGGGGCGGCAGGAGCAGAGCCGAAGTCAGCGGCTTATCCGGCTTATCTTCAATAATAGCGCTCTCAACGTTATCACCCGCTCCCTGATCGCTTTTTTCAATGTAATTTTCAAACGGAGAAACGCTGTTTTCTTCTTTAGTTTTCCCGAAACCAAGTAATCTTTCAAGACTTGACAGTATCTGGATCTTCTCGTCTTTTAATTGGGCGCTCTCCTTCTCCGGGATAGGCATTACCGCCTTCTTCTGATCGGTTCCCTTTCCCCTAAAAAGAAAAAAAATGGTCAAAAACACCGCGAGCAAAACCGCTGCGGCGGCTGTTCCAATAATCACAAGTTTTTTTCTGTCTGTTTCGTTGTACATGGATTCCAAACCTCTAACTCCCAACGCTCTTCATTTTAAATTCTCCACTATCCCCTTGACATTCTTCGGCAGCAGCTTCAAATCTTTTATCTTTTCTCTCGGCACCGCCGCCGGCTCGTGCGCTCCCCAATATCCTTTTTCGTCTTGATACTCCGGCCCGTCGCCGGTGCCCAAAACGCCGCCAGTTTTTTCGCACAGGTAAAAATACTCCCTTTGTTTATCGGCATAAAGGGTCAGGTCCTGTTTCTTTATTAACCTTACTGCCCTTATTTCTATTCCCAGCTCTTCACGGCACTCCCGCCTAAGCGCTTCCTCTTTGGATTCACCTTCCTCTACCAGCCCGCCCGGGAAGACAAAATATTCCCGCCCCGCCTTTTCCCGCCGCATCAAGATTATCCGATCATCCGCAAAAATAATCGCCCGCACTCGCTTCTTCATAAAAATTGGGGTAAGTTAGTTAATTGTCAGCGCGCCAGTCTTGCTTTTTGATTCCCAGGAACTGCTTTTACTGGTTCGGTACTGTACCGTAAGATTATAACTTTTACGGCTCCACTTGCCGTATTTCAACTTCACGTTCACCAATAAATTGTCGCCGGAATTACGGACATTTTTTACCACGGCCTTTTTATTGCCCAATCTCACTCTCACCCAGTTTTTCTTCCGCTTAGTAAGATTGACATCGTAAACGGTAATAGTGATCGCCGTGTTACGAGATTTTTTCTTGCTGTAACTTAGAGTAGTTTTGTTTAAGCTCAAGCCGTCAGCCGGGCCAATATCGTAAAATAAAACCCGATTGTTATAGGTATCCGCCACATACAAAGCGGAACCGTACTGGAAAACTCCGTAGGGCCGATAGAGCGTGTTGGCCGCCGTCGCTCCTCCCCGATTGGCCTGGTTGTGGCCCGGGTCACTTTGGCCAATTATCCTGTCCGCGCTAGCGTTATTGGCCGCAGGAATGGAATTGTACTGAAGCACCCGATGATTTTGGTAGTCGGCGATAAACAGCCGGGTACCGTCAGAATAAACTCCCCGCGGCTTATTGAGGGTATTATAATTGGCCGATCCTCCTTGATTAGCGCTACTGGAACTCATGTCCGGCTGGCCAACTACCACATCTGGAGCAGTGTTATTAATGGTCGGAATATTATTGTATATAAGTACTCTGTTATTTTGGTCATCACAGATAAAAAGCTTTCCTCCGCTGGCAAATACACCTCGCGGCATCCGCATTCCTTGCGCGCTCACCGCGCCGCCCTGGTCAGAACTGTTGGAAGTCATATCCGGCTGGCCCAACACTACATCGGCGCTAGCATTATTGGCGGTAGGGATGGAATTAAAAATCAGAACCCGGTGGTTATTATTATCAGATACAAAAAGCTTCCCATTGTAGACAAGGACGCCGGTTGGGGAATGAAGGGTATTTGCGGCTGCGCTCCCGCCCTGGTTGCCGTTGCTGCCCGTCATGTCCGTCTGCCCAATCACCACATCGGCGCTAGCCCCGTTAGTGGCGGGAATAGAATTATAGATAAGCACCCGGCTATTGCTTGAATCGGCAATGATAAGTTTCGTGCCATCCGAATAAACATCGGTGGGATAGCTCAGAGTGCCGGCGCTGACCGGCCAATTGGAAGTACCGCTCATATCTGTTTGCCCTACCACCACATCGGCGCTTTGGTTATCGGCAGTTGGCAGAGAATTATAAATGAGCACCCGATGGTTGTTGTAATCAGCCACAAAAAATTTTGAACCGTCGTAAAAGACCCAGTGAGGATAATAGAGCGTGTTGGCCGCAGCCGATCCTCCTTGGTTAGCCGAACTGCCGCTCATATTGGTTTGCCCCAGCACTTTCTCGGCGGAAATATCGGCTGCCGCCTTAGCAGCTGCCGGCCCAATACCGAACACCAAAATTATTGCCAACAGACCCCTAATTAACTGACTCAACCTTTTGTTTTTCATATTTTTATTTTAGGATTAATTAAAATATACGGAGGTTACATAAATTATTGAATAAAAAAATAAAAATAAACAGTAAAAAATGACCCCTAAAAAAATCATCGGATTTCTCGTGGCGCTTAGTTTTGCATTGCCCGGCTATTCCCAAGCGGAAACCCTCACCCGTTCCTTTAGTTACGTCTTGAAAGGGAAAAGAGGAAATATCAACGTTAATCTTGATTCCGGCACTTACAATTACATTTATAACATTCCCCGCCTGGCTTGCCCCACCTGTTCCTCTATCACCGAAAGAGACCGGCCGATCATCACCGAAGCCACCCAAAAAGCGGCTCTGGCCCCACTCATAGCCGCCATCCAGGCCGAGGCAAAGAAAGTTGACGACCAGGCGCGTATTGCCGTAAGTCTTGCCCAAAATATTCCTTACGACTGGGATAAAAGCGACGAGATTGAGGCGGGCGGCAATCCCCACCTGCGCTATCCTTATGAAGTGCTTTATGACAACAAGCAAATTTGCAGTGAAAATTCCTATCTGATCGCTTTTTTGCTCACCGAGTTGGGCTATTCCGCCGGAGTTTTCCTTTTTCCTGAGGAATCCCACGACGTGGCGGCGCTCCGTTGTCCCGCCAAATACAGCTATAAGGGTACGGGCTATTGTTTTATTGAAAGCACCTCCCGCCGCATCATCACCTACAACACTATGGCCAGCCGCTACACCGGCGATTATATCCTGGAGGATCTTACTCCCACCGGCCGCGAATTCAGCCCCAAAAAAGACTACCAAGACGCCCAGAAATATAAAAAATACTACGACAAGTGGTTTCAGGGAAAACTGGGCAAAAAAAGCAACAAAAAATTCAACAAAATCAAGAAAAAATACGGGCTGAACTGAACTCATTTTGCGCAAAATTTTATTGTAAGGCCTCTTCCGCCTGCGCTGATTAGAACAAAGATTATTTTCTCTCTTCCTTTTTTCCTGACCTTTTTACGGTTTAAAATTCTTGTTTAAAATTTCCTCCACTTTTACCCTCACTACCCCCTGTCCTAAAGACGCGATTTGTTTGAACGACTTGTTATCCAGATCAATGAGTTTCCCCGTGCCTTCTTGGGGCCCGTAGCCGGCCACCCGGACAAAAACCTGTTTGCCGTTTGCAATGCTGGTAACCCGCAGCCAGGTGCCGGGAGGGTGGTCGCGGGAAGCGCACTCATCAAGATCCGCGTTATACCAGCTGGCAATTCCCGTCTTGCTCTTCCCAATATTAAGCCGGGTGCCGATGCTCACGACTTCTGCCACCGGTTTTTTGGTTATTTTTGAAGCCAATTTGACCCTTTTGGTTTCCTTGCCGTTTTTGTAGGTTATTTTGTAGCTAACTTCCCGCACACCCTTTTCCCCTTCTTTGGTAATTTTCTTTAAGCCCCAATCAACTTGCTTGTCTTTTTTCTCCACCGTTTCAAAATCAATCGGCTCCTCTTCGGTAATTTCCTCGGTATTGACCCTGGTTATTTTTATCTCCAGACCGTCGCTTAACCGGGTTTCCGGGTGCGGATCCGCCTCGTCCGCGTGGCCCAGGGCGATATCACTCTCCGCCAGCGCGGCGGAAACAGTTTTAGTTAAAGTAGTTTTTTCTAAAACTTTTCCGTCCGCGTAAATTTTCACCCGCGCCTGCCGGTTGATGATAATATTCATGCCGGGAAAAACCGCCGTCTCCCGCGGCGGGATAATTTCATCTTTTTCTCCCGTTTGAATGTTATTTTCCGTTAGCGCCGCGCCGACATCGGGGGCCTTGGTAGTCATTTTATGCTCCAAGCCGTTGTCACTCACGGTAACCGTTTTTTCTCCGGAAAAGTCTAAGGGCTCTTTCGGCGTAAACCAGTTAAAATAGCGCAACAAGACAAAGCCAGCCGCGGCAATTAAAAAAAACAAAACCACTTTAGCAAAATATTTCATAGCCAAAGTTTAGGAAACGTACGGTAACTCAGACTATAAAATAACTATACCCAATTGTATAGGGGAAACATCTATTGTTCTTCTAAAGCGCTAAAACAAATTCTCAGCTCAATTACTTGATTCTAATTGCGTTTTGGCGGGATACCTCGCCCTTTCCGGATATGGAAATCGTGAGGGGATAATAGCCGGTCTGGGAAAATTCGCTCATCGGGAAGACGCAAACCACGCTCTTCCCTTTTTTGGAAACACTAACCTTGGTAGCTTCAGTGAAGCCCAGCCGACAGATGGTAGAAGTACCTGATTTCCTTAGCCCTTTCCCTTTCGCTTTCACCTTAAACGTGCTTTTCCTCGCGTTATACTTGATGCTCTTTTTGGTAGTCCCGGTTAGTTTCATCACGCTTTGTTTGGATCCCTTGGTTACTGCTCGATAGGAGCTGAAGTGGCTGGCGGTAAAGGAAAGCGTTCCGGCGCCGGAATCATATGTGATGTCACTCACATCGGAAGAATCGGCCAACACTCCGTCAACATAAATATCCGGGGTTTCCGAGAAATTCAAACCGTACATCGTGAGTACCGCCCCATAGTTCTTGAGCTCTGAAACCATTTCGGCGTTCAAACTGATATATCCATCTTGGAAAACCAACAAATTGGGGAGGTTTTGCATAAAAATCTGAAAGCGGTAAGACATAAAATCCAATGTTCTGGTAAAATCAATTCTTCCTTCTCCCGCGCTTTGGAAATACAAACCGGTTACATTGTGCCAGTCGGCCATATCCCAAATATTGGAAGTTTTGCCGTATTGCTCCATAGAGCTACGCATTATTTCAAAGCCCTCGTCCAATCCTTCGCAAGAATTGTAATAGCCCGCGGTCATAGACACCCGATGTCCTTCGCTCATATCATACAATTCAGAGTCGGGAACGGTCTGTCCGGCTTCTCTCCTTCTTTCCACATCATATCTGTTTAGTTCTCCCGATGCCCACAGCTCGTCAATTTTCGCTTTGCAGCCATCCACATCATTAGGGTTGTCCATCGCGCTTAAAGTCTCCCAGAAAATGTCGTCTTCGTCGGGATTGTCAAAAGCCAACGCATTCCCCGTGAAAAACAACCCGGATACAAACACCATTGCTCCCAACAGAGTTGTTGTTTTTTGCATGTTTTTGTTTTAGATATTTATTTTTGTTAAATGAAAAGGCAAAAGACCCGTCTAAATTTTTCTTATAACTATTTTACCTTAAATGAAAACGTTGTCAACTTTAATATTATGCGTCGCTTACAGATATTTGCCCCGTCCTAAAGCCACAAGTTTCGCAGTAAATTATCTTGCACAGTATTCCACAAACCCCCTGACATAGGGTTTACAATTCCCATTTTTTGATTTATCTTAGCAGTGCGCTCTCGTCAAAGAGTTGGCTTTTTGTTACCATCTTAAGCAGTAACCCGGGGCTTAGATTTACTCCGATAAGAAGAGACTGTTTCATGTTTCAGGTTCTATAATTTCTGGGGTAGCTCAGTGGTACCCGCCCGAACGACTGGCGTCGTCCAGTCGGGCGGGGAGCAGGTCCGCCGCAGGCGGAGAGACTGTCTTTCCTAGATTCAAATCATGGTTTATAAATTATCTATCATTCTGGGGTAGCTCAGTGGTAGAGCAGGTGGCTGTTAACCACTTGGTCGCCGGTTCGAATCCGGCCCCCAGAGCAAACAAAAATCCCCGCCTTATGGCGGGATTTTTTGTTTTGTTTTGGGGTCACGATTCGAACCAAAGGGGGTCGGGGAAAAGTATTTTCCCCGTTCGGGGTGACTGAGGAGTGTAACGACGAGGACAAGAGGGCGGAAGCCCTATTGAGACCCCGCCGAATGGCGGGGGACGTGAGACTCCGGCCCCCAGAGCCAACGTCAGAAAACCGTATAATCATGTGTTTGTTTTACTTGATTTAAAATAAACTTATGTTACATAATAATTAAGTTTGGATAAATAAATCTATCCAAATAACTGTTCTTTAAAAAGGAGATAAGCAATGGAAAAGTTAAAATGGAATTATGAGAAATACTCTTTTTCCTTAACTAGAAGCGAAGTTAAACTAAGAGAACAATTGTTATATTGGCTCCCAGAAAAAATTATTGATTCACATTCTCACATCAATGTTCCCAACCTTATTACGAGTCATGATTTTCTCTTAAGTCATCCAGCATCAACTTTTTTAGACTTTGATTTAAAAAAGTCAACTAAATTAAATCAGATTCTTTTTCCAGGAAGATTTGTTAAATCCCTTTTTATTCCATGTCCTTTTGTTGGAATTGACTTCTATTCATCAAATAAGTATTTCAAGAAACAGATAAACCAGCCCGATCGATTTGCTATTATGGGAATCCCAGATGAAGTTGATTATACAGTAAAAGCTATAAAATCCTCAAAATGTGCAGCTTTGAAAATGTATCCCTGGCAAACTTTTCCGCCATATAGCCATATCTACGATTTTTTCCGTCCAGAAATCTTAGAATTTTGCCAAAACAACAAAACTCCCATAATTCTCCACCTTCCAAGACGAATTGAGGAGATTACTAACGAAGTTAAACAGTTGATGATTGATTTTCCAAAACTTATTGTAGTACTTGCTCATTTGGGAGTACCATCTTACGAATCCAAAAACATCGAAAAAGATTATCGGGAGATCAAGAAATATCCAAACCTGTTTTTTGACACAGCACTAGTTATTTCAAGCCTTATAATAGGCTCTGCTTTGAAAGTTTTTGGTTATGAACGATTGCTTTTTGGAACTGATGCGCCAATAAATATGATCAGGGGGATTTTATACCAAAACCCACAACTTGGGGAAAGAATGGCGAGTGCTTATCCATATCATTGGGTAGATTACAATGAATATGTTGAGTATGGATATTTAGCTAAAAACGCCACTCATCTACATTGGCAAGCTCTCTTATCGTTACGGGAAGCCATTGAAAAAATGTATCCTAGATGCAAATCGGTACTTGACTCCATTTTTTTCAAAAATGCTAAAAATGTGTACTTCTTTTGAAGAAATAAGTTATGGAGAGAAAAGAGGGTAAGAAATATTTATTACCCTCTTTTTATTTTGATACAAATATTGCATTTAATAATAAAAAGGGACAGTTATCTCATAACTGTCCTGTGAGAGAGCAATCTCTTGTTCTCCTCGATTACATTATTATTTTTTGGTAATAAAGTTTATTACACGGTTTGGAACATAGATCAAACGCGCACCTTCAGAAAGAACCACTTCTTTATTTCGGAGAAATTTGAGAGCGGATTCTTCAACTTCTTCTTTCGAAGGTCTTTGGTTGTCATCATAGTCCAGAACGCCCTTTTTCTTCCCGTTGACTTGAATTATTATCTGGAAATCTCCTTGGAAAGCCAATGAAGGTTCGTAACTAGGCCACCGCTGGACGCAAACACTATTAGACTGGCCCAAAGAATTTCGCCAGACCTCTTCAGCCAGATGTGGGACAAAAGGGGAAAGTACCAAGGTTAAGATCTCCACCGCTTCACTTACTACTACTGGGTTTACTGATGTCTTCAGATACTCCTCGAAGTTATTCAGCACCTCCATAAAAGCTGAAATCACCGTATTGAAGTGGTAGGTTTTTTCAATCGTTTCTGTTATCCGAGAGATGGTGCGATGAACATGACCACGGAATTGAATATCGGCATCTGCCAACTGTTCTCGAGTAATCAGCCGACGCCAATCCTTTTGAAAGTGCTGTTCTGATACTCTGGTGAGCACAGAGTACATTCTTTCCACGAACCGGTGGCAACCACGAATGCCGTTATCCTGCCAATCGACGTCTAACTCAGGAGGACCTACAAAAAGGATGTAGGCTCGCAAGGCATCAGCCCCGAATTGGTCGAGTATCTCGACTGGTGTCACAATGTTGCCCTTCGATTTGGACATTTTTTCACCTTTGAGACACACCATCCCCTGAACAAATAATCGTTTAAAAGGTTCTGGGCGGTCGACTAGCCCGAGGTCATACAGAACCTTGTGAAAGAAACGGGCATAAATCAGATGCACCGTTGCATGCTCCACTCCACCGACGTATAAGTCAACATCCATCCAGTAGCTTTGCCACTTACTATCAAACGGGGCTTTTGTGTTGTGCGGATCAGTAAATCGGAGAAAGTACCATGCGGAGAAGACAAATGTGTCAAGCACATCGGTCGCTCTCTCCGCAGCGCCTCCACACTTTGGACAAGTTGTCTCAACAAATGACGGGATTCTTGCTAAAGGAGGAGGCCAACCGGGCGTAATATCTACTCCCAATGGCAACTTGACTGGTAATTCCTGGTCAGGAACGGGCCTAATCCCACACTTAGGACAGATCACGAAAGGGATAGGTGCCCCCCAATAGCGTTGGCGTGATACACACCAATCACGCAGACGGAAAGAGCCGTCTTTTTGTTTACCAATCCAATTACGTTGCATCGCAATGACTCGAGGTGGCCAATCCTTCAACAAATTGAGGTCCTCTGTTAAACGATTAGCGTAAGCCGTCGTCTTCAGAAACCACTGTGTTGTCTTTTTTGGAATGACAACACTTTTACATCGTTCACATTTTCCATTCTCGACCTGTTCATTAGCGAGCACTGTGTTGCAGCTTGGGCACCAATTAACTTCTCTGATATCTCGATAAAGAAGACCTTTCTCCCAGAACCGGATGAGTAGCCATTGTGTCCAATGATAATATTCCGGATGAGAAGTATCGATGACCTTGTCCCAGTCATAACTGAATCCCAGTTTTTGGAACTGCTGCTTCATCTTGGCGGTACATTCAGTATTCCACTTCTGCGGTTCAATGTTTCTCTTGAAAGCAGCATTTTCGGTCGGCAGTCCAAATGCGTCCCATCCTGTGGGGTGAAGAACGTTGCACCCATTCATTCTTTTGTAGCGGGCAATAACGTCTGTGATTGTATAATTTCGGACGTGTCCCATGTGAGCGTCTCCGGAAGGGTAAGCATACATTCCCAGCACATAGAACTTTTCACGAGATTCGTTCTGTGGCATATCGAACAGATGTTCCCTTTCCCAAAACTCTTGCCAAAAAGCCTCGGCTCTCTTGAAATCGTACATGACGGTTCTCCTCTGAAATAGATTTGTCTAAAGCTCCGTCACTAGGTATAGGAGCTTGTTTTTTAAGGAACGACCTTATCAGGTTTAATATACTATGCAATATAAATTTTGCTTTTGTCAATCATTTTTGGCTTTTTAAATTAAATATTCGCTAAAAAATGCTGTAGAGTATTGTCGATCACAAAAATTTATGCGATATAAATATTATATTTCGAAAAATATTATGAGTATAAAAGTAATTAAAGAAAATCTTCGGAAGGAAGACAAATTATACGAAAAGTGCAAACGCCAAAATTGTCTCGTCCCATTGTATGATCCCCAAAAACACTATTTAGATTTAACAAATTGTAATTACTACTATGCGCTAATCACTTTGCGTCACTACATTCGTAAGGTTTCAGACTATTATTTTTCAGAAAAGCAGAATGCAAAATCAGTTGATTTATTTATGTTATCACCTAGCGTTTCGTCTCCTTCTGGGCCGGGCTCTGATTCTAAACCAATACCCATAAAGTTTGGAAATCTTAAGACATACCTGGTTGATTCTTCTCAATTTGGATTTGAACCTCTCTTACTAAATGGATTTGAAAAATTATATTGTTATCTACCGTCCATGCGTGGAGAAGATTGCGATAAACGACATTTAAATCAATTCTATCATTGTGAATTTGAAATGATTGGGACATTGAAAATGATTATGCCAATTATAGAAGGATATGTTAAGGTTCTATGTCAGATCATTCTTTTTATGGAAAAAATGGTTGATAAAATTAGTTCTGATCCCATGGCAACCAAAAGAGCACTGAAACAACTGGCGGATTGTAAGAATTTTCCAAAACTAACTTTTGACAAAGCAATTGAGATTCTAGTTACAAACAATAAGAAAAATTTGATAAACTTTACCGATCATGGTAGAGATATCTCGGCTGAAGGAGAAGTTGAATTAATGAGAATACTAAAAATTGAAACTCCGCTTTGGGTTATGTATTATGATCGGGATCGGGTACCATTCTATCAAAAACCCCACCCAAAATCTTCAGATAAAGTGCTCAATGCCGATCTGCTTTTCCCACCATTAGCTAATAATTCTTTTGGTGGAGAAATTGTAGGTTGCGGCCAGCGTCAAGACAAGCCAGAAGAGATGTACGAATCATTAAAACGGCAAAAAAATCTTTCACCTAAGCCCTACGAGTGGTATATAAACCTTAGAAGACAATCCAGTTATAAAATCACTTCCGGATTTGGCTTAGGAATTGAAAGATTTGTAACTTGGGCATTAGCTCATAAGTCGATTCGGGACGCAACTGTTTATCCTCGGCTAAAAAACATCAAAATTTATCCTTAAAAAGAATAATGAACAAAAAAAAGATCTCAAAAGAGGAGTTTATTAAATTTTTCAAACCATATTCTCAAAATGTCGATATCGCCGACAACTCTGCTTTTTGGAAATTATCGGACGCTATAATCAGGAAAATTATTCTCAAAAATATACCAGCTAAATCTATAAAAGAAAACGACATCATTATGGATGCAGGTGGAGGAACAGGACGATGGGTTTGTAAACTTAGTCAGGACTATAAGTGTAGATTTATTCTATATGACTTGTCAGATGACATGCTTGAAAAAGCTAAGAAAAATATTTCTCGGTCAGACATTCAACAACGAGTGACAGTGACAAAAGGGGATTTAACTAATATTAATCAAATCGAAACAGGGTCAGTTGATTGTATTATTAGTATATATAGTCCAATTAGTTTTATTTACGATAAGGAAAAAGCTACCAAAGAAATGTATAGGGTCTTAAAAAAAGGAGGGGTAATTATAATAATGGGCCACGGATATTATAATGCTTTGTATTCCAAGATGAACAATTATTTTGCATCAATTGAGGAAATCGGAAACATTGAAAAGGATTATACAGTAAAGTGGGCTAATCATGTGCCATTTCTAAATGTTTTTTCGAAAGAATCGATGGAAAAATTGTTGTCAAACGCTGGATTTAAAATAGAAAAAACTTATGGGATACCTGTGTTTATCCAACCTGGACTGGAAGATTTCGATCCGAAGAATAAACAAAGAAGCCAAATTTCAAAAGCATTAGAAAATAAAAAATATTTTAAAAATGCTTTTAAAATAGAAATGGCACATAACTCGAAACCAACAGTAGTTAATCGGGGCATGAATATTTTTACTGCGGCAAGAAAATAATATTATTTTTTTAACTTAGGCTAAATGAACTTAATTAACCCAGAACATATTAAGAAAAGACAAACAATCGGCATTATTTCTCCATCCGCTGGACTCGCCCCTCTCTTTCCTCACCGTATTGATAATGGAAAGGCAATGCTCGAAAAAATGGGGTTTAATGTAAAATTTTCGAGCCATGCCTTGGAGCAAGCTGGCTATGTTTCGGCGTTGCCCGAAGAAAGAGCAGCAGATATCAACCAAATGTTTGCCGATGATAATATAAAGGCTATTATATGCAGTATCGGAGGAAATCATTCCAATCAGGTTTTAAAATATCTCGATTTTGAGATGATTGCCAAAAATCCAAAAATTTTTTTAGGTTATTCTGACATTACCGTTCTACATTTGGCATTTGCAAAGAAATCTAGATTGAGAACATTTTATGGTCCCTGTTTAATGTCCGAGTTTGGTGAATTTTCTGAAATGCTTACCTATACTCGAGAACATTTTGAAAAAGCCACTTCAAAGACTGACCCAATTGGAATAATAAATCCTTCATTTGAATGGACGGAAGAATTTCTTGATTGGTTTGCCAAAAAGGATCTTACCAGACCGCGTCGATTACAGAAAAATAAGGGGTATGAGTGGTGGAAACAAGGCAAAACAAAAGGGGAATTATGGGGAGGAACAATTCCCTCGCTAAACCATTTGGCAGGAACAGAGTATTGGATTGACCTTAAAGATAAAATATTATTCTTAGATCTCCCAGAGGGAGATAACCCAGCCAGCCCTTTGCCTCTTTCATCACTAGATTCGTACTTATCAGACATGGATAATTTAGGAGTTTTTTCTTCAATAAAAGGGCTAATTATTGGAAGGCCTTATTTCTATAAGCCAAAAGATGTTGAGACTTTAAAGAAATATATTGAATATTATACAAGAGGATGTTCATACCCCATTCTCTATAATGCAAACATCGGCCATGCGTCACCGATTATAACAATTCCAATGGGGATAATGAGCTCTTTAAATTCGGAAAAAAACGAATTTTCTATTCTTGAAAGTGGGGTGTCATGATCCTATTACCAAACAAATAGGCTACATACTTCCGTATGTAGCCTTGTTATACTCTTTCATGAAAATTTTGAAGTAGAATATCTAATCCGACTCCACTAATAAGAAGTTGTTCCTTCTTTGACAGAAGGAGTTTTTGTGTCCAGTCAACGAATCCTCCGTCAATTAAAGGATAAGTGTAGCCAAGTCGGTTTTTAGCTGTGATTTTAAAACATAGATCGGTATAATAGCCCATCCCGGCAATTCTCTCGAGGTCGAATTCCCAATAAATATCTGGAATATTTGATTTCATAGGGGTAACTATCGCTTCTTCGACTTCCTTTAGGGCGTCGATAAAATATTTGATCCCATAATTGAATTGCGATTCTACATCCAGCACCCGGAGATCACTAACTATTGATGGAAAAGAAATTCCTGCCGCTTCGAAAATACTGAAGGCTGAATTTTGAGTTTCTCTCCCAACCTCTTTTCGACTAAGACCTTTGTTCTGGATGATTTTCTCGGCTATCCGAATATTAGAGATATTAACGATCACTCCTTGAAAATGGTATCCGGACTTAATCAAAAAACAGATAAATCGCAAATAGTATGTTAGGTGCTCTAATAGACTGGCGATTTTAAAAGGCCAATCTGGCTTTTCACATCCCGCTGTTTCCAGTGCAAGAACCTTGAAATGAGGCATGAAACCAGGAATTTTCTCAAAGCTTTGGAGACGGATGTTCCGTTGGATTGTAGCCAGTCGAACAGGGTTAGCGACAGTTGAGGAATTTCGGATTAGTTGTGACCGTCGTCTAGCACACTCTAAAGCCAGTGCGGTAGTAGGATCTGCGGTTACTTCTAGGTTCCGTGACGTGGAAAGAATGTTTTTCTGATTTGTTCCTGCCAGAATACGGTTTGTCCCAAAAGGAACAACAGGCGAAAGTTCGATTGCTTCGAATTCTTGGGGAAGAAGATTGATCGCATTATGCTCAAGACCAACGATTGCCCTCTGTGAGAGCGCACTAGGTTGTGTAAATCTACTATTATGCACTTGATCGAGGAGGTGGTTAACTGAGAGTCTGCCGGCTCTCTCCTCAAATGCATACAGTAGTAGGGACTGCCAGTCTTTTTGCGAAAGCAACGCCAATTTTTCGACCAGTCTATCGATTCCTGTTATAGCCGAAATACGCTTTAAAATGCCTTCTTCTTTCATGAGTGCCTCCGTGTCTATTCTTTCGGGAAAGGTTATTATGTTTATTTAAGGTACTATAAGGTAATCTTTACCTTAAATCTTGATAACACGTATAGTAATAGAAGTCAAATCGTTCAGAGCAGTTTTTACTATTTTCCAAAACTTGATTTAAAAAGTCGGTATTAAAATTAATTGCTGATAAATTCTTGAACGTATCCACCAGCTGGAGCACTTCGACAGTTCGACAAACTCACTGCAGGCAAGCTCAGTGCAAGCCAGTGGAGCCAAGCAGGACGGGATATCCTACGCTAAAGCTATGGAAGAGCAATGCAGGGACAAAATCCCTGCTTTGATCATTGATCGAACACATTTTTAAGTTTGTTCTTGCATTAAACAAAAAAATAGTTCCTAATTAACTAGGAACTAGGAACTTTTTAGAATTACCCATGAAGACCTCGGAAAAAATTTTGGATTTTCTAAAAAATAAAGGGCAATCCAGCGGCAGCGAACTAGCCGAATTTTTGGAAATGACGGACAGAGCTGTAAGAAAACAACTCAAAAATTTGTTGGAAAGTAAGAAAATTACCAAAATCGGCAAACCGCCGAAAGTTTTTTATTTGATACAAGAAAAAGCCGAGAAAAGAGTAGCGGTGACCATAAACAAAAAAACCAGAGAAGCCATCGACGGCCGGTTTTTGATCATCACTCCAACCGGCGAGAGAAGGGAAGGCTGGAAAGGTTTTTTGTATTGGTGCGGAAAAACCAAACAACCGCCCGAAAAAACCGCCAAGGAATACATAAAGACCCTTAAAAAATATGATGCTTTCAGAAATATCAGAAATGGAAACCTGATTAGCGGTCTGGAAAAAATGAAAAGCACCTTTCCTAAGGTTTGGTTGGATGAACTATTCTATCTGGATTTTTATAGTATTGAACGTTTTGGCAAAACCAAACTCGGCCAACTGCTATTGTACGCCAAACAGAGCCAGAATAAAAAATTGATTAAAGAGTTGGTGGCCGACGTCAAACCGCAAATTAACTTCATCCTGAAGAAGTACCGCATTGACGGGGTTGGTTTCGTGCCGCCGACTGTCAAAAGGGAAGTACAATTTATGAAAGAACTAGCAAAAAATCTGAACCTCCGCCAGAGAAAGCTCTCGATAACCAAGATAAAAACGGATATTATCGTGCCCCAAAAAACTCTCAATAAACTATCCGACCGGGTGGAAAACGCCCAAAAAACTTTTGTGGTGAACGATTCCGGCCAATACAATAATATTTTGCTCATCGACGACGCAGTCGGTTCCGGTGCCACTATCAACGAAATCGCCTCCCAAATCCACGCTCGCGGCCTCTGCCGGGGGAAAATTATCGGACTCACCATCACCGGCAGCTTCAAAGGATTCGACGTAATCAGTGAGGTTTAAGGGCTTAATCCAGATTTGGAATGTAAATAATTGTGCCCCTTTTCTCAAAAACAGTTCTAACGTTCCGCCTTTGCCCCGCCCTTTTGGAAGTACAGAGCTACGGACGGACAAGTGGCTACGATTGAGAGCAACGACCAAAAACCGCAAATCATGCGGTTATTTGTTTATATCCTTCACAAAACCTTTTTAATCCTCTATAAGGATAGGTCAAGCTCTTTAACTTAAAATGTCTTCATTTCCACCTGAAAGGAGAGAATACAATGGGAAGAGTATTTGCCTGGGAAGAGATCACAGACCATTACGTTCCTCAACTGGAAAGCTTCGATATTCTTTGTTGCTTACTGGAAACAAAGCTTTCCAATAGTCCCGCGATAAAGGGGGCTTTGGTGTGCGGATCTTACGTTCGGGGCGACTATAATATTAGAAGCGACATTGACTGTGTGGCTGTCTACGATTGGCAAAAAAGAGCAGACGCTATGAAGGTATTTCAGCGATTGGAGATCGAGTCCTCGAAAAAGAATATCCCGCTGGAAATGATTCCCCTTGATGACAAGCTCGCGGCTACGCCGAATCACCATTTCAATTCAACCTTCATAGACCACCTCCGTTTATCGGTAGAAAGGGGCGGCATTATCAAGAGAAATCCTGTTGAACTGATCCATCCCAACCCCTTATCCTACTGGGAGGATACCCGCCTTTATCTAATCCACAAGATCAGAAAGTTGGAAAAAGGTTCGGCCGCTTTTCCAGTTCTCCGTTTTGAGAGACCGTACGTTTTTCTGCAGAAAGCTCTCGAGTTTCCCATCTATGCGGCGCGAAAGATGATCCAGTGCGCCGATCGCAAGTTCAAAAGCGGCGACTCTAAAAAAGAGGTGCTGGATATTTACGCCAGTCTGAACATCAAAGCAGCTAGCTCCTTACTTCAAGAAATCGTCGCCCTCGATGAACATTACAGTCAATGTGTAGAGCGTCAACTGATTCAAAAGGATAGAGAGCTTTATTTCGAAGTTCTTAGGGAAATCGTGGCCGTCATTCCAAAAGTCCTCAATTTTGCGAGATCAAACCTCGACCATTTGAGCAAACAGGAAGTCAGGAGGTGATTAAATGAGCGAAAAGTTGAGGGTAGTAGGAAAAAGCAGAGTACCGGGGACGATTATGATTCACGGGTCTAATGGCGAAGTGGCGGCTCCGCTGGATACCCTAGGAGTATTCTACACTGGCAAATGGGTAACGGTATTGATTACTAAGCCCAGCCCGGATGAGGATGTCCCCTTGGAAGTTCGCGAGGCTATGGTTGGGCTAAAGGTTGACACCATTTTCACAGTCGAGCAAATCAAGGAGCAGACTGGCAAGGACTTCGGCTTGCCTCCCGGCAGCCGGTTGACCTATGCGCCAGCAGTGATAGAGGCTCTAGCAAAGGCCGGTAAAGTCGAGGAGGCAGAGATTCTTGAAGAACTAATGCCCAAGGTATTGGATATGTATTCGATACCGCCGGGAACATACGAAGTCGTTCAGTAGCAAATGAGGCCAAACGTTAAGAAAGCCAGTCTGAGTAATCGGACTGGCTTATTAAATTTTTTGCCAAAATAATATAGTGAGAAGTGCTGTGGGGTAAAATTAAACTGTTTCCATTAAACAGGTTCTAAAGCTGTCGAGCTTTTGGAGCACTTCGACAGTTCGACAAACTCACTGCAGGCAAGCTCAATGCAAGCCAGTGGAACCAAGCAGGACGGGCTATCCTACGCTAAAGCTATGGAAGAGCAACGCAGGGACAAAATCCCGGTTTTTTTTGCGCGATTATTGCGCGATTATTGCGCGATTATTTTTTTGGTTTAGAATACAAACATATTGAATCGCTAAATTAAGTTATGTTTAAGCCAAAGTACAAAATTACCGATGGAATTTTAAAAACACTGACTGCTATCGCGGAAGCAAAGGCGATTATCGAGCGCGCGAAGATACTTCCGCTCCAAGAAATCAGGTTGAGGAGGCAGGCTTTGATAAGAATGACCCATAGCTCAACCGCTATAGAAGGAAACAGACTGAACGTTAAGGAAGTAGGAGAGATATTAGCCCGTAAAAGGATTAACGCGCCCGAAAGAGACATCCATGAAGTACAAAACTATCTCAAAGCCCTCAAGTATATCGGAGGTATCGTAGCTTCTAAAAAACCCATTACCGAAAAGGTTTTTCTGCATATCCATAAACTGGTGACGAATAAAACCCTGCCAAAAGAACAATCCGGACTTTACCGGAAAAATCCCATTTACGTCGTTAAGCGGCGGATAGGTTTTCCCGACCAGGTTGTTTATACTGGTCCAAGTGAAAAAAAAGTGCCGGACTTATGCAAGGATTTGATTGCTTGGATAAACGAAAACGAGGAGCAAAGAACCAATCCAGTCATAGTGGCCGGCATTGCCCATATCGAGATCGCCGCCATTCACCCTTTCAATGATGGCAATGGGAGGACGGCAAGGGCAATGGCAACCCTGATACTCTATAAAATGGGCTATGATTTTCGCCGCCTTTTCGCTCTGGAAGATTATTACAACCGCGACAGGCAATCCTACTACAGAGCCGTAAATACTGGTGAAAAGTATCATAATGGAAAAGCGGATTTTACATTCTGGCTTGAATATTTTGTGGGTGGTTTTGAAGAAGAGATCAGCAATATTAGAAAAAAAGTTCTGGCCTTATCTAACAAAAAAATAGCTGAAAGCGTTAACTTAAAAGTATTTTTAAACGAGGAGCAACAGGAAATTTTGGATTTTGTTGACCAGTTAGGAAAAATAACCGTAAAAGACATGATGGATATAACAAAATCTTCCAAGAGAACCGCCCAACTTAAACTGCAAAAACTCAAAAAGCTGGGAATAATTAAGCAGGTCGGT
>VGKB01000003.1 GCA_016867255.1 Candidatus Moraniibacteriota bacterium | reverse complement strand
GCCCACTCATCTACATTTTGCGATTTATCTAGGCCCCTGGAAGGGCGCTGTGCTGCCGGGATATTACCGCGAAGGTACGCTGCGCACGAAACTGGAATACTGGCGCAGTCCCAGCAATTTCATTCGCAATTACAATCAAATAAAATGAAAAAATGTTGGGTGTTTTTCCTATTTTTTTTGCCTATTGCCGTTAATGCTTCAGATAATGGCATCATCCAGCTAAAAGACGGTGATTTTTTGAAAGATGCCGTTTTAAGCGGCAGTTCTGGCATTGTGATAGAAGGCGATGCCAATGTGACCATAAAAAATTGTATCATTAACACCAATAAGAAAATCGCCGTAGAGGCCCTGCCTGGAAGCGGAACCGTAACGATCAGCGACTCCCAAATAACCAGCCAGGCCGGCAAAGGATTGTATATTCAGCCGGGAAGGACCGTTAATATTTACAACTCCAACATATCTCATTGTCAAGAAGAAGGTCTGGACGTAAGAAACGCCATAAGCGGGTTTATAACTAACAATAAGTTTGAAAATAACGGCGAAAGCGGGATAGAGCTCATCGTAGGAAAAACCAATTTAGAAATTAATAAAAATGTTTTTTCCGGCAACGGCGCCAGCGGTTTGGCCTTGCAATTTTACACTTTTACTAGAGACGAGGGAAAGATTAAATTGTTCCAGAACGGTTTTGAGAAAAACCAGAAATACGGGATTGACTGCTCTATTCCCGAAGGCAAACAGCCGCCTGATTACTATTGGTACGAATCAATCAAATTAACCGACAATAAATTTTCTCAAAATGTTCTTGGCAATATAGAAAAAGATTGTAATTACCCCGGCCCGGTGGACGAAAAAGACCGGGAAATAGCCAAAAAAACAGCTACCGAATTTGAAAATGCTAATATAGGCCTTCAAGCAAAAGAAAGCAGTTCTTGGGAGATAATTAAAAAAATTTGGGAATTTTTAACTAGAAATTTTGACAAAACCTTACAAAACCTGCTACTCTAAACCAGTTAGAAAAGTTGAGGTAGAATAAATTAAACAGCTTATGGCTTACGGCTTATGGCTGTCTTGGTGGTAGTAGCTCAATGGTAGAGCGCCAGGTTGTGGTCCTGGTGGCTGTGGGTTCGAGTCCGCTTGGACAATGACTTTCCCAAGGAAACAGTCAAAATATGGCTTAGAATCAAGTTATTGGGCTGTTAAAATAAATAAAACTAATTATGGATAATATTTTTGCTTTTGGTGATAGTCTGACTTACGGAGCTTGGGATGAAGAAGGTGGTTGGGTTGGAAGGCTAAGAAAATATATTGATGAGAAAAATTTAGACGAATCATCTTGTTTTTTGTATAATCTAGGGATTTCAGGAAACACAAGCCAAGATTTAATTAGCAGATTTGAAAAGGAAGTTGAAGCTAGAGCGGGCAATAACGAAGAAAACTTATTTATAGTTTCTGTTGGAGTTAATGACTGTATGTTAAACAATGAAACGAGCTTGAATAATGTTTCCATAGAAAATTATACTGAAAATCTCCAAAAAATAATCAAACTAGCCAATAATTATTCCAAAAAGATTGTTTTTGTAGGATTTTTTCCAGTTGATGAAAGTAAAGTCAATCCCATCCCCTGGAAACTAGGATTTTCTTATGAGAATAAGTATGTTGAAAAATATAATCATGCAATGAAATCTGTGGCTAAAGAAAATAGTGTGTATTTTATTGATATTTATAAAGAAGTGGCAAAACTAGATTACAAAAAATTCATCACCGACGGCGTCCACCCCAATTCCACCGGCCATAAATTTATTTTCGAGAAAGTAAAAAGTTTTCTGATTAAAAATAAACTAATTTCAAGTGAGAAAATATCTGATCTGGGGAAACTAGGCGTGAAAATAAAATAAATTTGTAAGTTGACATTTTTAATAATATAATATAGACAAAAGTAAATAAATCATACTCATGAGGGGCAAACGACAAGCAAAAATAGGTTATTCAAGAAAAAAACGCTGTATAGACATTTCCGTAAAAAGCTTTGAAAAAGACTTCAACGTTAAACTTGGCGTTAAGCCCGATATGAAATTAAGTACATATCTGAAAAAAAAAGGTTTCGTTTCTCTTGGTGAAGCACTCGAAAAAGCTGCATGTTCTAGATAATAACAACCCCGATGATTTATCTAGTAGACGATGTTCTAAGAAAAAATATTATTTGGAACCTCAAACAGGTTGCTATCCAAATTAGCCACGCAGGCAAGGTAAAAGGCAAAGCAAGAAGCGGATATTATAAAATTGCTTTGATGTTGAGTTGCTCGATTGTTGAGGCACTAGCACATGAGTTGTTAAAAAGAAATTTGAAAAAGATTAGCAGTGAAGACAAAAGACTTTTGGAAAATTATAGGTGCTTTGAATCACACTTCCTTCCAATTAAGTTTTCCGTTGATGAATATAGATTGAGTGTCTGTAAACGCAGACGTGAAAAATTCGAGTTGAATAGAAATACCGATTTTAAAAAAATTAATGAGGTTTGCTTGAGGTTAAATATTTTTTCAAAGAAAGATTTTTAAAAAATAGAAAAAGTTAGATTATCAAGAAACAAAATTCATTTACAAGGACTGGAAAATGTCGATAAAAGCTATTCTAATAAGGAAATTCAATTCACTTCATCAGTTTTAATATATTTATTAGATAAGCTCTTCTTCCTGGAAAAATCTTGGAATGATTTGTAAAATAGTATAAATCTGATAAGTTTATTTGTGTAAGAACACGCCCTGGCGTGTTCTGTAACGTACCATAGTACATTATTTGAATAATTAATACCTATCGGGGTGGCTATAGTTCAACGGTAGAACGCTTGCCTGTGGAGCAAGTCACGAGGGTTCAACTCCCTCTAGCCACCCCAATGGGTATTTCTTGATTTTTAGAAAAAGTGGGAGAAAATAGATAAAAAGTAACTAGTCATTTGTAACTAGTAAAATATGGATCTACAACACGAAATAGACAAAGAAAACCTATTGGAAACAATCAAAAAAATACCCGAGCAGCTGCTTGCGGGGCCGGAATTGGTGCGCAGTAACGTGCCCAAAGGTGATTTCAACACTTTCGTCCTAAGCGGCATGGGAGGGTCGGCTTTAGTGGGAGAATTGCTAAAAACATATCTTAAGACAACAGATAGCAGACGGGAGACGGCGATCAAAACACACGTCAATCGCTCTTACAGCTTGCCAAAAGAAGCTTATGAGCCGAACTGCCTGAATATCATCTCCTCCTATTCCGGTAACACCGAAGAAACCCTCTCCTGCTTTGAGGAAGCCCTAAAAAATAACTTAGATTGTTTGGGAATGGCCAGCGGGGGAAAATTGATTGACGTATGCAAAGAAAAAAATATCCCCTTTATCCTCCTTCCTAAACCCCACCCGCAATTCCAGCCCCGAATGGGCTACGGTTACGCTCTTTCCGCTATCTTAAAATATTTTTCCGTATTGGGCTTAATAAACGATCCCCTAATTAAATTCCGAGACACGGCGGAAAAAATTAAAGCGGATCTTGCCATATACAGGGCTCTAGGGGAAGACATCGCTAAAAAAGTAAAGGGCAAGACCCCTATAATTTACGCCTCTTACCAATACCGCTCGCTGGCCATGATTTGGAAAATTATGTTCAATGAGAACGCCAAGACGCCGGCTTTTTGGAACTATCTCCCAGAGTTAAACCATAATGAAATGGTGGGATTTACTCTTCCACAGGCTAATTTCCATTTTATTTACCTGCGCAACAGAGACGATTACCCCCAGAACCTTAAGCGGTTTGAAAAAACAGCTAAAATTTTGAAAGAATACAATTTTGAATCTACAATTATAGAAATGCCAGAAGGAGAAATAATCCACCGGATCTTTTCCACCCTTCAGATCGGCTGTTTCGCCTCTTATTACCTGGCGCTGCTTTACGGAATTGACCCCACGCCGGTGGCAATGGTAGAAAAATTTAAAAAAATGCTTATTTAAAATACTAAAACAAAAAAATGAAATTCTGGAAAAACCTCATCAAAACCCATTTTATTGCCGCCGTCCTGCTTGCCGCGGCCGGTCTCTTGGCAGTCGGCAGTATGTGGAAAGATTCGGCCATCCGCGATGAGATGCCCCATATTGTAGCCGGCTACTCGTATCTCACCGAGGCGGATTACCGGGTTAACCCGGAGCATCCTCCGCTCATCAAAGAATTAGCCGCCCTGCCGCTGCTTTTCCAGAATATCTATTTTCCGCAGAATGATCCCGCTTGGCGAGATAACGTCAACGACCAGTGGGATTTGGGAGACAAATTTCTCTATAAATACGGCAATGACGCTGATCAAATGTTATTTGCGGGCAGAATTATGATGGTTTTGGTATTTTTGTTGGGAGGATGGGTGCTTTACCGTTTCAGCGAAAAAATAATCAGAAGAAGGGAATTGGCCCTTGTCGCCTTGGCATTATTTCTGTTCTCTCCCAATTTAATGGCCCACGGCCGTTTCATCACTACGGATATGGGAGCCACCATTTTTACGATCTTTGCTCTTTACGCCTACTACCTTTACTTGGAAAGACCCAACTGGGGCAGGTTTATTTGGGCAGGCATCGTCTTCGGTCTGGCGCAATTGGCAAAATTCAACCTATTTTTACTTATACCCACTTTTTTGGTAATTGCTTTTCTCCACGGAATAAGCACTTTCCGCAAAGGAAAAATTAAAATTGCTCTTCAAGAAACCGGCTTAAGCGTCGCGAAAGCAATTGGGATAATGGCGATCGGCTATCTTTTGGTAGGCGTATGGTATGAAATTCACATCTGGAACATGCCGATTGCCGTTCAGCATAAGCTCATCAATGAATCCATTACGGATAGGGATTTGGGCAAGCTTGGTTTTAACACTTTGCTCAATAATATGACCGATATCTCCCTTCTGCGTCCCTACGCCCAGTATCTTCTGGGATTTCTTATGGTCTCGGCGCATACGACCGGCGGCCACACAACTTATTTTTTTGGAGAAATCGGCACTCACTGGCCGGAATATTTCGTCTTCGCTTATTTTTTAAAAGAGACGATTGCCGCCCAAATACTGTTTTATTTCGCCGTGATGGTTTTTTTCACCGTGCTGGCCTTTACCATCTTGCGCCGAAAGTTCAAGCTCGGCATCTGGGTCAGGGAAAACGCAGTCATGATCGGTTATTTCTTTTTTGCCCTTCTGGTTTTTATCATGTCATCCATGAACCGGCTCCAGCTGGGTATCAGGTATATCCTGCCCGTGTTTCCCTTTTTATATTTGTTTATCGCCCTGATGCTCTGGAAATTCTCCCAAAACTTTGACTTCAAGAAACGCCTTGGCTACTATTGGGCAAATATAATCATCCTTGTCGGATTGCTGATTTGGCATTTTGGAAGTAATGTTTCAGTATTTCCCAGCTACCTTCCTTATTTTAACGAGTTTATCGGCGGGTCAAAAAACGGTTGGAAATATATGGTTGACTCAAACGTAGACTGGGGCCAAGACCTTATTCGCTTGCGCGATTACGCAGATAAAAACAACATCCAAACCATCAAGGTTGACTATTTTGGCGGAGGAAACCTTGATTACTACTTAGGCAACCGCTATGAGAGCTGGGGTTACAATAAAATGCCCAGCAAGGGTTGGTTCGCTCTAAGCGCCAGCGCCATCCAATGGAATACATTAAATCCTCCCCAAAAAGGCAATTACCATTGGTTAACTGATAACTACCAGCCAGTGGATATGATTGGCAATTCAATCCTGATCTACCATATCCCGGAAGAATAAGCTCCGCTAAACAAACAAATGCTGATAAAAACTTATTTCCCTTCACTCCATAAGGCACTTTCCAGTTGGACAAAAAACAAAGAAAGACCGCCCCTACTGCTGGCAGGGTTCTCGGAACACGAATGGAAGTGGCTTGGGGACGAAATCATCAAACTGCTTGTCGGACCAAACAAAGCTCGGGGAATTTGCGCGCGCAACACCCGCTACAACCCGGACATTATAGTGTTAGAGAAGGAAAAAGACAAAAACACCATTGAAGTAAAGCAGGTTCGCCAATTTATCTATCTTTTGTCCCTCTCGTCCCAGAATCTTCCTTATAAAATAGGCATTGTCCCAAGCGCTCAACATCTAACTCACCCGTCACAAAATGCCCTGCTTAAGACTCTGGAAGAACCCCAACGGTCCCGGTATTTGCTTCTGCTCTCCCCGGAAAAAAATAAGATACTTCCGACTATTTTATCCCGCTCGCTCATCTTGAATTTAAATTTAAAATCCCCCCAATTATTAACAAAATACCTTCAAAGAAATCACCCGGAAATGTCTTACGCTGAAAGGAAAAATATTCTCTCCTGGTCGGGCCTGAATTTGGGGAACGCCGCCAAAATGTCCCAAAATTATAATCGCTTTTGGGAACTGTCTGATTTTCACGAAAAACAAAAAAAACTTTCTCCCGCCAATAAATTAAAATTAGGCAGTGAACAGCTAGGGGACAGCAATTCCAAAATTCTAGATTTTTTTCAATTTGAGGCAATAAGACTCACGGAACTGCTAAAAAAAGATCTCCAGAAAAAACCAAGAGAAAGCTCTGCGCCTACGCTGGATAAATTACGCTTAATTTTAGATTTTATAGACCAATCCCAATCTTTTTCGGGAGCAAGCCCCAAATCGCTATTGGACGCTTACCTGCTTCAGAATTGAAGCGTTCCTCGGACTCACGGCCTTGTTGCAGCAACCTTATTATTGCAGCGCAGATAAAAAACTAGCTGAGAAAGCTCAGTATGGCACTGCCGACAAATATAACGGCTAAAATTATTGTCGCGTACAGCAAACTTTTTTCAATACCCCTTTTGGTATAAAACGATCCGCCTACTCCCTCTCCCCCTAAAATACCGGATACGCCGCCTTCCCGATTTTGCAGTAAAATTACCACAATAAGAAGTACGGATGAAATAATTTGGACAAGCGACAAAATCTCTTTCATATTTTTCTAAAATTAAAAAATCTGTTAGTTTATCAATATTAAAAGTAACTAAATTTTATGTTTCGTCAAAACATTAGCCGTTATTTCCTAATTGCGTTAATTATCTTGATCGGAATAGCGGTTTTTAAGATGTTTTTGCCCTTCATGGCCACTCTTCTTATGGCCTTTATTTTTTGGCAGCTTTTCAACCCGGTCTTTGATTATCTTGGAAAAATCACCCGCCATCCCAAGACTTCTGCGCTAATTACTTGTTTTTTGGTGGCCATTATTATAGTTTTGCCTTTCTTTATAATTGGGGGCATTGCCGCAAAAGAAGCTTCCGAGCTTTATAAAAGTATGGTTAAAGAGCCAGTCCCTTTTTTTGAAATTCAAAAAAGTCTTCAAAATTCCTTGTCGTCTTATTTTCAAAGCTTCGGCATAGACCAAAGTAAAGTAGAAAATTCACTCAATCAGATTGATTTTTCGGAAGGGCTAAAAAAGGCGACGAGTCTGGCGGCGAATTTTTTAACCGGAGCTTACCAAAAGATCAGCGAATTCATATTTTTGGCGTTCGTTATGCTTTTCGCTTTGTATTACCTTTTCTTGGATGGAAATAGATTTATTCGCTCTCTCTTCCAAATCTCGCCTCTTTCCAGTAAAGACGAAAAAATTATTTTAAACCGTTTTTTGTCAATGAACCGCGCGACCATAAAAGGAACAATTATTATTGGCATTGTGCAAGGGTTGTTGGGCGGTTTATCCTTTTGGGCATTAGGCATTGGCGCCCCCTTTCTTTGGGGAGTAATAATGGGGATTTTCTCCGTTCTTCCCCTTATCGGGCCAGTAATAATCTGGCTGCCCGTGGCCATTTGGCTCATCGTCTCCGGTTTCTGGATAAAAGGGTTGGTGCTACTCTTCTTTGGCAGTTTCATTATCGGATCGGTGGATAATTTCTTGCGCCCCAAGTTAATCGGCAGCGACACGGCGCTTCATCCTTTGTGGATTTTAATTGGAACGTTTGGCGGAATATTGGAATTTGGCATTATGGGCTTTGTAATCGGTCCGCTTTTAGTAACAATATTTTTCGCTCTTCTGGAAATATTTGAAAAAAAATATTTAAGCAACAACCAGAATGCCCAGCCATAACGACATACTTGAAAATCTGCTCACTGAAGAGAGAATTGCCGAGTTTGTCAAAAAAATTAACGATTTGAAGCGGGACAATAAGCTTGATCTCTCAACCGACGAAGACTTAAGTTTGGCTATCATGAACTTAATCGCCATTGAAGAACATCTCTTTTTCACCGCCGAAAAGACTGAAAAAGACGGCTACTTTGCACTGCTTAAAACAGTTCGGGAAATGCGCAAAAACCTGCTTAAAAGGATTGTTAAAGAATACGAAGGGGAAGTATGGTGCACTAGTAAGCACCTGCTTTCCGGCAGCATGCGCCTCATGGAAGTCGGCACTAAACACCTCAAGGAAGGCAGCGAGGATACCGCCAAGGAGATGTTTAAGCTAAGTTACGAGCTTTACTTGCTGTTTTGGGGAATCAACATGGATGTCATTAAGCCCGGCGAGTCTAAATTAGTTGACAAAGCCGTTATGGATAAATTAAAAAAACTGGGAATAAACCAAAAAATTCCCGGCGCAAAAAAACCCCAAGGGCTGCTCGGAAAATTAGGCGAATTAGTCAAAAAAGCGGTAAACTGTTGTATAGAATAAATCAAAAATCAAATATCAAAACGACAAATTAAAATTTTAAGATTTAGACAGTTTTAAATTTTGATATGTAATTTTAATATTTACTATTGTTATTGATATTGCCATGAAAAGAAAAGACGATTTAACAAAAATAGTTTGCACTATCGGCCCCGCCTGCGAAAAACGGGAAACCTTAAAAGCAATGATTAAAGCCGGCATGGACGTGGCGCGATTGAATTTTTCTCACGGATCCCACGATTGGCACTTTCAAGCCATAATAAACTTACGCCACGCCGCTTATCAGGCCCAAAAATGTCTTGGTATAATGGCCGATATTCAGGGACCGCGCATTAGAATCGCCGAACTCCAAGACAAGAAAATCAAAATTTCTAAGCTGCAATTCAATCGCGGCGACAGGATCCTCCTTAAAGAAAATCGCTCTTCCAAAAGACTGCCCGGATATCTAGAAAAACAAATCCTGATTGACTCTGACACTTCTTTGTTGGGAAAATTAAAAACGGGAGACAAAGTCTATTTAGATAACGGCACGGTAGAACTTACAGCAGAAAAAAACCGAAAAAAACAGGGTTGGGAGATGGAAGTGAAAAACGACGGCCTGATTAAAACTAGAAAAGGAATAAACTTCCCTACGTTAGCCCGATATATTCCTTCCTTCACTTCTAAAGATTCCGCTGATTTACACTTTGCCCTAAAGCAAGGAGTTGACTTTGTTGCGCTTTCCTTTGTCAAAGACGCCAATGACATCATTAATTTGCGGAAAAGAATGGTTAAAATTTTAGGGAGAAGAAAGGGGTTGCCCGAAGTGGTGGCAAAAATTGAAACCCTCGCCGCTCTTCATAACATCAAAGAAATTCTAGCCGTAGCGGATGCCGCTATGGTGGCCAGAGGAGACATGGGCATTGAAGCCCCGCAGGAGAAAGTCCCTCTATACCAAAAATTACTAATCAGGCATTGTATTAAAAACAATATTCCGGTAATAGTCGCCACCAATATGCTGGAATCAATGACAATTTTACCCCGACCCACCAGAGCGGAGCTTACCGATGTTGCCAACGCGGTAATTGATCGAGCGGATTCTCTTATGCTATCGGGTGAAACGGCTAACGGCAAATATCCCGTCCGTTCCGTCGCGACAATGAGTAAAATCATAAAGACTACTGAAAAATCCCATTTTGACGACCAGAATAAAATCCCGGAATTACTGAAAATCCGCTCCAAAACACCCGGAAACAGCGAGGAAATGAATATTCATACAATCGGTAACTTAACGGAGGAAATGCATCCCAAAGCAATTATTCTGTCGCGCGTCCCGGCATCTTTTATTACCAAACTCTCCAATTTCCGTTTGAATGTCCCTTTGCTTTGCTACGTCGGCAATCACAATCCCTTAACCAGAAAATTAATTTTGCGTTACGGGGTGCTTCCTTATCCCTCTGAAAGCCAATTTCAAAAAGCGGTGCAGAACTACCCCAATCATATTTTCATAGAAGGAAAAGAAAAAAGAGACAACTGGGATTACAAAATAAAGATCACTCAGCGGAAATCAAAAAAATAAATATTCATAGTGCCTTATCTGGGCTGTTTTGGTATATTTTTCAATAGTCACGCTGATTAGGTCAATTCGCCATTCCGGAAAGGAATACCGGGGTAAATTCCCGGCGTATCTTTGCCAAGACACGGTTTCCTTCTCCAGAAAAAACCAGACAGTCTTTTCAATCTTGTGGAATTTCGTCTTATTCACACTATCCTCCGGTATAATTGGCATAGTCTGCCAATCCTTTGCCAAACTATCGCACCATTTACTACGCACTTCCACAAATACCAATTCTTTTTTTCGGGGGTCAAACGCAATTATGTCTATCTCCCCGCCTCGGTACTGATAATTAGCAGTGATAATCTTAAATCGCTTCTTTTTTAAAAAGTTTATCGCTATTCCCTCGGCAAAGGAACCGCGCAGTTTGCGAGAGTCATCCATAATCTACGTTTAAGAAATTAATGATTCGCCCTGAAAACGGTACTGGAGCGCTTCCGCCACATGCCGCGTTTCAATTTGGCCAGAATTCTCAAGATCTGCGATGGTACGGGCGATTTTAAGCGTCCGAAAGTAGCTCCGGGCGGAAAGATGAAATTTCCTGATAGCTTCAATAAGGATATCCTTTGTCTCCTGACCGTATTGGCAATATTTTTTTATGTACTGATTGTTCATCTCCGCATTAGAAAATATCGCGTTTTCCTTAAAGCGCAAACTTTGAATGTCTCTGGCTTTTTGCACCCTTTCACGAATTTCTTCGGACGATTCTCTCCCTCCTTCTCCGGTTAGCTTGTCATACTTGACTCGGGGAACGTCCACAAAAATATCAATTCGGTCACAAATCGGACCGGACAATTTCCTTTGATACCGGCTAATGGCGTTAGCGTTGCAAGTACACTCCTTTTCCGTGTCAGTAGCGTAGCCGCAAGGACAAGGATTCATAGCGGCAATAAGAATAAAACGGGCTGGAAAGGTAACTGAGCCCGCCGCCCGGGAAATGGTAATAATTCCGTCCTCCAAAGGTTGTCTCAAACAATCCAAAGTCTTGGCCGGAAACTCCAAAAATTCATCCAAGAATAGCACGCCCCGATGAGAAAGACTTATTTCGCCGGGATGAGGGTTAGTCCCGCCCCCAATCAAAGCAATATTAGAAGAGGTGTGATGAGGCGCCCGGAAAGGCCGTTCTCTTACCAGCGGATTACTGTCATCTAATTTACCCGCGACGCTGAATATTTTGGTAGTCTCCAGACATTCTTCCAACCCCATTTCAGGAAGGATGCTAGGAAAAGTTCTCGCAATTAAGGTCTTGCCCGAGCCCGGCGGTCCAATAAGACAAACATTATGTCCCCCAGCTGCCACAATTTCCATAGCCCGTTTAACGTGTTCCTGGCCGCAAATCTCTCTCATATCAAAAAGATATTTTGGCTTAATGCTAATTTCCCGGAAGACTTTAAAGGGAGTAATGTTTTTTTCCTCTTCAAAGAATAGCATCAACTGCTCTAGATTTTTCACGGGATACACTCTCAGTCCTTTAACGACCGATGTTTCGCTGGCATTGGCTTCAGGGATAAATAAGTTTTTATAGCCGGCATTTTTTGCAGACAAGGCAATCGGCAACACCCCTTTTACTCCTCTTAGATCTCCATTTAAGGCCAGTTCGCCCACAAAAAGACTGTCCTTTAAATAGGAAGAGTTGGAACGGATTTGGCTGCTGGCCGACAATATCCCAATTGCTATCGGAAGATCGTAAACCGCTCCCACCTTGCGTAAATCGGCCGGAGCCAAATTAACAATTACCACCCCCAGCCGATACGGAGGAACGGCGCCGCTATTTTTCAGGGCAGATCCAACCCTTTGTTGGGACTCTTTAATGGCGGCATCCGGCAATCCCACAATATTAAATTTGTGGATTCCTGGGAAAAAGTCAGTTTCTACATCCACAATAACGGTGTCTAAACCGACCACGGCGCATGATTTAACTCGACTGGTATGTTTCATGCACCCACCATACCACAACGATTATTAAATCCAGATAAAATTTTTATGAAATTTAGCTCAGGTATAGAGAAAAATGGTTATAAAACTCAACTTTTTTAATTTTTTTGTATCTAGCTCGCATTGCAGTTAATGCCTCTCAGGCGACCTGCCCGCCGAAGCCTCGGCGCAGGCGGGCGTCCCACAAAAAAATTAAAATGGGGAGTTTTATAACCATCACAATGTGTAACTTTTTTCTATTTTATTGCGTCCAGTTATCTCTTTTCTCTTGATCTTGCGCCGGATTTTCATAATTAATTTCTTTGCTTTCCTCATTTCCACTGCCTTTTATCACTTGCCTCGGGCGCGATCCTTCCGCCGGGCCGATAACCCCATTTTCTTCTAATAAATCCATTATTCTTGCCGCCCGGGAGTAACCAATCCGTAAATGTCTTTGCAGCAACGAAGTTGAAGCCCTATTGTCTCTCAAAACAATTTCCCGCGCTTGATTATATAATTCATCTTCCTCCCCCTGATTACTCATCTTCCCTTCAATTTCCGGTCCAACGGACTGAATCACAGTAGGATTGTAGCTCGCTACCTCCTGTTCAATTAAATGGTCCACGATCTTTTGCACTTCCTTCTCGGAAATATAAGTCCCTTGAATGCGCCTGGGTTGATTAGACTCTTTCGGCAAATAGAGCATGTCGCCTCTTCCCAACAATTTCTCCGCGCCAGACATATCCAGAATAGTGCGGGAATCCACTTGAGAGACCACCTGAAACGCAATCCGCGTGGGAAAATTTGCCTTGATTATGCCGGTGATGACATTTACCGAAGGGCGCTGGGTAGAAAGCACCAAGTGAATTCCCACTGCCCGTGACATCTGCGCCAGCCGCACAATAAGGGCTTCCACCTCTTTGGCATAGGGAGAAGACATTAAATCAGCCAACTCGTCAATTATTATTACAATGTAGGGCATAAATTCCGGTTCAATTATTTCGCCGGTTTCTTTAACCACCTCCGGCTCAATTTCCCCGTCCACCACTTTCTGGTTATATGATACAATATTGCGCGACATTGTTTCCTGAATAACTATGTATCTCCTCTCCATCTCTGACACTGCCCATTTGAGAGCATTGGCAACTTTGTGGTGATCCACAATAACCGGGGTTAGCAAATGCGGAATATTATTAAAAATTGAAAGCTCCACTCTTTTAGGATCTACCATGATCATTTTCATCTCTCTGGGTGTGTTGCGGTAGAGCAAGCTGGCAATTAGACAATTAATGTCAATGCTTTTCCCCGAACCCGTAGCGCCGGCAATAAGCAAATGGGGCATTTCAGAAAGATCGGCGTAAACATAATTTCCCGCCGGGTCCTCTCCGAGAGAGATTAATAGTTTTTCCGGCGATTCTTTAAAAGCCGGGTCTTCTATCAATTCGCAGAGATTCACGACCCTTTTGACTTTATTGGGCACTTCAACTCCCACCAGAGAGCGACCGGGGATAGGGGCTTCAATCCTTATAGGATGAGCCGCCAAGGACATAGCCAAATTGCTCTGGATTGCAGTTATTCGGCTCAATTTTATCCCTTCTGCCGGCTTAATAGCGTATTGGGTAACCGTTGGACCCACATTCACTTCCGCCACTTCCGCCGGTATTCCAAAATTTAACAATGTCTTTTTAATCGCGGCTGAATTGGTTTTGATGTCTTCCGCAACCGCCTTGGTAGTATTTTTCTCCAAAATGTCAAGTGAAGGAAATTTCCAATTCTCATTCAATCCCGGAATTATCTTTACTTTCAAATGTTGGCTCCCTTTTTTATTTTTCCCAGATTCTGAAGGCGTCCCTGAAAAAGAAGCTTCATTAGTTTGGTTCTTTTTATCCCCAAAGGCCTCTAGATCTTGCAATGCCCCATTTCTCTTGTTTTTTATAAGTTTGTTTTTTACTTTTCTCAGGGTGTGGAGGAGAGAGTTTTTCCAATTGTCTTTTTCTAAAACAAAACCCTGAGCCAAAAATTCCTTCGCCTCTTCTCCTTCCTTTTCAATTATTTCTGATTCAGCAAATTCGGTCTTTGCTGAAATCTGTTCTTTTTCCGCTGATTCAACTTTCCTGAAGTATCCGTCAAGCAACAATATTATCCCTACAAAAAATAGGGTGATTAAAATTATCAAACCGCCCCAAAAACCCAAGTAACTTGCCGCATACCCCAACGCCAACCCCACGTAACCGCCGGCCGATTTCATGACAGGCAAGTTTACCTTTCCTTCCAGCCCGTTACTAACCAAAGATGAAATTGCCAGCGCACAAATAAAAGTTAAAAAGAGCCCGTTTACCCGATAATAGGGATGGGCTAATCTTTCCTGCCGGATAATCCAGTAGCCGCTTACCATAAGAATAAATGGAATCAAATACTTTCCCCAGCCGAAAATTTCAACCATTCCTTTCCCTAAATATTTTCCCACAATTCCGGCTTCGTTAAAAAGACTCAGAACAACAATACACGCTATCCCCCAAGCCAATACCCCTATAAGCCACCGCTCTGCCGTACTGGATATATTTAATTCTCCCTCTTTCAACTCTGAGTCAATTTCTTTTTTCTTTTTTCTTCTACCCACGGACGATAAATGTTATTGATTATTTTTCCAGTACCATACCGAAATGGAAGTTACCCGCTTCAAAACCCCGAATAAATTTAAATCCGGACTTTTTGAGCATGTCTTTAAGCTCTTTCCCGCTAATCCTGGTCTTTTCCGGAGGACCAAAATATTTTATTTTTTCTTGGCCTTCTTCAATTTTTTTCTTCCACTCAACTACAATTAAGTTTCCTTTTTTCTTCAATATCCTCCTTGCTTCGCTAATTATAGCGTTCTTCTTTTTTGAAGTATAAAGCACGTTAGCTAAAAGCACTTTATCGCATTCTCCCGCCTTTACCCATTTTGAAAGAGATTCTTTCCCCTCCAAATCAGCTCTTATCGCGATAATATTACTTAACCCAGCCAGATAAGCACGGCTCTTTACTGATTCTATAGGCCCTTCCATCACGTCTACCGCATACACCTTCCCTTCATCGCCAACCATCCTGGCGGTAGGGATAGTGAAATATCCGCCGCCGCAACCTAAATCGGCGACTACTTCCCCTTTTTTTATGTTCCAGTCAGCCGCCACTGTTTCAGGGTCAATGAATCCGCTTCCGATAATTCTCAGTTCTTCCACTAATTTGTTTTTTTGATTGATTTTGCCCATTTTTTACGTTTACTATTCTTACTCAGTGTTAATTATAAAATCAATTTCTTGCGACCTCTCTTCCAGGTATTCCCTATTGATTTGATCCTCAAAACCGTTTAACTCCTCATCCTTAAAATATAATCTGCCCATTTGAGAATGCCAATAATAGGGTTTTAAAAATACTTTCACTTTTTCCGCCTTCTTTCTTTCCGCCACCCAACTGTCAAAGCTGTTTTTGTTTATCAAAATATGCCTTATCTCTACTTTCTTTACGCCCCCTTCCGGATAGCTTCTCTCTAGCTTGATAATTTGCCAGCCATTTTCAGTCTCTATCGGTTCACTTACCTCACCCTCCCCTAACAAAAAGGCGGTGTTCTTGAATTCTTCGGGAGATTCATTTTGGCTAAAGGGCGGAAGTAGCCCGCCGTATTGGCGGCTTGACGCTTCGCTGTACTCACGAGCAACATTTTCAAAGTTTTCTCCCCGTTCAACTTTTTCCCTGACGATATTGACTTTCTTTCTCGCGGCGGCATTTAGTTCCCCGGATGATTTTAGCTTCTCCTCCAATTTTCCCTTAATTACCATTTTTTTAACAATCTGCTCTGAAAAATCATTTTCGCCCCAATTATACATCAATTTTAATTGATTGAGATTTTCCTCTCTTTTATTGTCTCTTTCTAAAATCTTCCTGCTAATATCTTTGATTTCGCTCCTATCTGCTTGGATTCCTCTTTTCTCGGCTTCAATCTCCATAATTTTATTCTCTATTGCCTGATTCAAGACGTTTTTCTTAATCACTTCAAGTCTTCTTAACCCTTCCGGAGTAGAAAAATCAAATATCCCCCTTTGGAAAACCACTTCCCGCCCTTCCAAAAAGACTTTTATGGCCTTTGTCTTACTGTTAAATTCGGCAATACTAATCCAACCTCCATATCCAATACTTGCCGCAGGAAAGGGAATGGATTTCTCAAACGCCTCAATAAAATAATTTTGCCAATTTTTTTGATATATCCCCCAAACAGTAACCATAAGACCAATAACAAAAACTGTTGCAAAAACCGCCGCCCAGCGAAGCAAGTTAAGCCATAGTTTACCATCGGGCAGCTCTTTTTTATAAGACCGGTCATTCTCCTCTATTTTCTTCACTTTCTTTTTTTGGGGCGGCATAATCTAATGGTCACAAAATTTCTTTGAGTTTTTGTTATTTTATCACCAATTTTAAAAGTGGGATAATTTGACATTATCTTTAATAATTCGTAGATTGTTACGGAAGTTTAAGAAACCAACTTAAATCCCTAAATTAAATTTTTCACATGCCCATTAAAAAAGCCGCAAAAAAATACCTAAAGGTCGCTCAAAAAAACCGAATTCGCAACACTATCGTTAAAAAAAGAGTTAAAGACATCATCAAAAAAGCCGAAAAACACATCGCTGAAAATGTTGATCCAACCAAGATTAATAAAATTTTGCGAGAGGCCCAAAGAATAATTGACCGGGCCGCCCAAAAAAACGTAATTAAAAAAAATACCGCCGCCCGCAAAAAAAGGCACTTGTATAAAAAATTGCGTTCCAACAAGAAAAAGTAGTTTTTACCGGGTAAATTTAAACTCGTCCATCTTTCTGCCTCCAATAGAATAGTTCTTCACGGTTATTTCTGATCCGTTAACTTGAACTAAAGCGTAACTCTTATTAGTAAAATAATAATCCGCTTTATTTTTCCGAGGTTTGCCGTGCCGAAACGAATCAGTGTTGCCCACAATAAATTGATAAATTTCCTTCTCTGCTCCAGAGAATTGAACGGCCGTTATTTTTCTGCGACTAAATAAATGCTCGTGTCCTGAGAATACCGCCGCAACGCCGTGTCTATCTAATATTCCCCACAATTCATCGCGTTCTTCCGGATGTACGTCCAGACTTTCTCCAATTTTATCACCAGTAGGCCAGGCAGGTTCGTGAAAAAACACAAAAATGTTTTCCTTTTGGTTGCTATCTAAATCTTCTTCCAGCCAATCTCGCTGCTCTTTATTGACAGAATGGCTGGTTCCGCTATTTAAAACCACAAAATGGGAATTGCCGTAATCAAAGGAATAAACTATCTCCTGGTATCCTTCCGGACCGTTATCCGGCAGGTTAAAAACTCTACGCCAAGTCGCATAAGCTTCGTCCTTGATTTGGTCATGATTACCCATTACCGGATAAACTTCCGGCACATCAGCTAAAACAATCTTTTTCCATTTCCTCCAATTCTTTTCGCATTTTTTTCCTCCTTTACAATCGGTCGCTAAATCTCCCATTGCCAGAGTAAAAGCAGCTTTTTTTCTGCCAATACCCTCTGCGGCTTTTTGCAGGCCCCCGTTTTTTCTCCCCGGGTTAAACTTCTGCGTATCGCCAATTACGGCAAATTCAAAATTATCTCCGTCCGAGGGAAGAGAAGCAGTAAAAAAGGAGGATCCGAGCCCGATTTGGCGCGAACTGGTAGAGGGAAGAAAAATCAAAAGCAATGATATAATCGCCGCTATCGCGGCAACCGCGAGAAAAATTATTTTTCTGTTTCGTCCGGTTCTCATTTTTAAAATTATATTTATTTTCAGAATACTCTTTTACGGTTGATTTCCTTGCTTATCCTTTCCAACTGTTTCATGACCGCCCGCAGCTTTTTTTTCTTTGAGGGAGATATTTTCTCTATTTTTGCCAATAATTCCGATCTTTTGTCTTTTAAAAATTCCAATTCCAGAGCGTTGGCGCACTTAAGCAGCTCATTTTTCGCATCCTCCAGAATGTTATCTGAATCTCCTCCTAATTCCTTGTCCACGCTTATTGCGTATTCTTTGGCTAAAAGGTTCAGCTCCCGACTGGAAAATTTTAAATCAATTTTTTCTTTCGCGCCTTCTTTCTTCGCGTCCAGTGAATCCAGATAATTCTTCATTTCCCGCCAAATAGACTTGTTTACTTCTCCCACCAAAACAATACTCCCGACTTTCTCCCTGTTTTTGAAATACAACTCGGGGTAATTGAAGATTAGTCCGATAAGTCTTTCCTCCAATAAAATCCTCCTGCCTTTGGAAAAGAAGGGGCTTTTTTCTTTCTCAGATTCTTGTTTTAGCGCCAAATTTGCGTTTTTTCCCGAAATTTTTTCCCAAAGAAGATTTTCCGGCACTTTTACTAATTCGGCCAATTTTTTCAGGTAGTAGGACTGCTCCACCCGCGATGGGATCTGAGACAGCAACTTTATAATTTTTTCCGCCAATACTTTTTTTTGGTCCAGACTTAACACCCGGTTCCCAAAAGCAAGGTTAAAAAAATATCCGGCCACGCTTCTGGGCTTTTTTACCATCTCTTGCCAGTTATCCGGTTCCGCGCTGGCAATGTCCGCCACGTCCTTGCCGGTTTTTAGGGGAATCACTTTCACGTCCATATCCTGCGCCCAAGCCAATTCCGCGGTTCTTTTGGCAGCTTTCACCCCCGCCATATCGGCGTCAAACGCTAATATTAGTTTTTCGGTAAAACGGCGCAAGTAAGTAAGTTGTTTAACTCCCACGGCAGTGCCGCAAGTGGCCACGGCTTGTTTTACTCCGGCTTGATGGCTCAGAATAACATCCAGATTACCTTCCAGCATTATCACCTCTTGACTTTCCCGAATGCTGTTTTTTGCCAAGTGAAAACCGTAGAGCAAACTGCTCTTGTCGTAGAGGATTGTTCCGGGCGTATTGATGTATTTCCCTTGCCCGCTCTCATCGCCGGGAAGCAGTCGGGCGGAAAATCCTACTATCCGCCCCAGACCATCCGTAATCGGGAATATCAGCCGTCCCCGGAAACGGTCCACAAAAACATCTTGGTTGTCTTTTTTATACACACTGCCGCTTTTCAAAATAGCATCCGCGGAAAAGCCAAGCTCTCTCAAATGATCATAAAGGGCCGCGGGAGTGCCTTTAGCGTTTAATCTGGGGGCGTAGCCCAAACGGAATAAAGAGGCATAACTGTTTTTCAGCCCCCGTTCTCTAAGGTAATTGGTAGCTTTTTTGCCTTTGGCTCCTTTTAACTCTTTCTCGTAAAAAACCGCGGTGGCTTCCAGCAGCCGCCGAATTGTCTCTTTATCATCTACTTGGCCTTGGTCGGAAAAAGTCCCCTGATATCTGCGATAATCCAAGCCGGCTCTTTCCGCCAACATTCGGAGCGCCTCCTTAAACTCCATCCCTTCCATTTCTTCAATGAAAGTAATCACATCTCCCCCCTTGCCGCAGCCAAAGCAGTGGAATATCTGTTTTTCCTTGCTCACCATAAAAGAAGGCGTTTTCTCCCGGTGAAAAGGGCACAAACCTCGCATGTTCGCGCCGGCCGGCGTCAATTTAACGTAACCGGAGACAATGTCCACAACATCCAATTTATCCTTCACGTCATCGACAAGCGTTGCCATGAGGCTAAATCAAAAATTAATGTTAATATATGCAAATATTATACTATATCTATAATATATTCTATCGTTTCGTATAATTGGAGAATGCCAAATGAAAAATAATTTATTGCAAAAATTAAAACATATTTATCTGGTCGGCATCAAGGGTGTCGGGATGACGGCGCTGGCGCAGATTCTTAAGAGCCGCGGTAAAATCATCAGTGGTTCGGACACCCACGAAAAATTTTTTACTGACGCGGTGCTTAAGAAACTCAAAATTCCTTTCAGAGAAGGATTCAGAACTTCTAATTTGCCCAAAAATACTGAACTGGTAGTATACTCAACCGCTTTTGATCCAATAAAGCATCCGGAGATTTTATCGGCCAAAAAGAAAAAAATTCCGGTTATGTCGTATCCTGAAGCAGTTAGCGCTTTATTTAACGCCTCTTTGGGCATCGCGGTTTCAGGAACGCACGGCAAAACAACCACTTCCGCCCTTATCGCCGAATCAATGAAAAACCTTGGCTTAGATCCCACCGCGCTAATCGGCAGTCGGGTAGCCAATTGGCAGACTAACGCGATAACCGGCAAAAGTTCGTTTTTCGTAATTGAAGCCGACGAGCACCAAAATAAACTAAGACATTACCGGCCGTGGTCCATTATCATTACCAATATTGACTATGACCATCCGGATTACTATAAAAAACCGGAAAATTATTACCGGGTGTTTGAAAAGTGGGTAGGGAAGTGGGCAAGAACAAAATTAAAGCTGCCTAAAATCGGCGTATTTAACGGGGATGACGTTAAAACATTACGCATGTTGAAGGAATTAAACCTAAAAAATAACGATGATCGCGTAATTTTAACCTACGGAAAAAATAAAAATAATGATATTCAAATTTTGGATTCCGGATCCCAGGATCCAAACCAAATTCCAAATTCTAGATTCCAAATTCCAAAATACTTTTTCAAGATTAACCTGCCAAAGAAGACAGCACAAAATATTTTCAATAAGAAACAGAAAATTGCCGTCTCCGCCTCTCTTTTTGGCGAGCACAACGCCTATAATCTAGCGGCGGCGGTCGCCTTTGTCTTGGCATTATCTTGCGTCCCAAACTTCAAGTTGAAAATTTCAAACAATAAAATAGCCAAAAGTTTTGAGAGTTTCCGGGGAACCGAGCGTCGGATGCAATTTATTGGAAAAAGGGGGGAAGTACTGGTCTATGACGATTACGCCCACCATCCCGCTGAAATTGACGCGACTTTAGCCGCCGTAAGAAGGCACTTTCCCAAGTTTAAAATTTTCGTAATCTTCCAGTCGCACACTTTCACCCGAACCAGTGCGTTCCTTGCTGAATTTATTAAATCGCTTTCCGCCGCCGATCTGATTGGGCTTCTTCCGATCTATGGCTCTGCCAGAGAATTAAAAGGTAAAGTCAGAAGCGCTGACATCGCTAAAAAGCTTATCAAAAACAAAAAAACGGCCTTTAATTTTCCCTCCCATCAGGATTGCCTTGATTTCCTGAAAAAATATAAATCCAAGAAACCGACTATCTTAATAACTATGGGAGCGGGAGACGGCTGGCGAGTGGGAAAAAACTATTTAAAAAGGGAGAATTAAAAAAAGTATATTTATTTTCCATTTTCCATTATCCATTTTCTATCTTTTATCATGCTTGCCAAATCTTTTGCATTCGTCCTAGCCAGCGAGATTGTCTACAACATATCCAGTTATGTGGTGCACAGCGGCATCGGAAGAATTTTAGGACCGGCTGATTATGGCCGCTACGGCGTGGTAATTACCCTTACCACCACGATCATCATCCTGATCGGCAATGGGATCCCTACCGCTATGGCTAAATATCTAAGCGAGATATTTGAAAACAAGCCCGGGCTGATCCCGGTTATCAAGCGAAAGGCCGCTCTATTTCAGGCGCTTCTGATGGGAAGCGTTACTTTGACGTTTTTCCTCTTAGCTCCGGTTCTTGCCGCCTTGCTCAAAGACCCTTCTTTGACGCCGCTTTTCCGGATATCTTCTCTTATCATCCCAACTTTTGCCCTGGCCTCTTTTTATTTCTCCTACTACACCGGCATCCACAAGTTTAAAGTACAGGCCTTCCTTAAGACCCTGCGATCCTTCTCCCGCATTTTGTTTATCCTGGGTTTCGCTTGGTTATTAAAGCCGCAAAATCTGTCCCTAGAAGGCAGCGTTATTGGTTTCGCTTTGGCTCCCCTCTTGGTCTTTTTGGGAGCAAAAATATACGATTCGCTGCATAAATATAAACCGAGCGGCACATTTGACTGGAAAAAACTGTTTCATTACGCCTGGCCGATAACTTTTTTTATGATCGCTTACGAGCTTTTAATAACCGTTGACCTCTATCTGGTTAAGGGGATTTTAATGAGCGACTATCATACTGGCATTTACAATGCCGCCATCACGGTGGGGCGCATTCCCTATTATTTGTTCTACGCGCTGACCATTATACTGCTGCCGGCCGTCTCAAAAGCCACCTCCAGTAAAAACGCCGCGGAAACAAAAAAGCTGATTAGTCAATCCTTGCGCCTAATGGTGATGTTTTTACTCCCTATTTGTATCCTGATGTCTCTTTATTCCCGCCCAATTATCCAGCTTTTTTATTCCCGGCGGTTTTTGGATGCCGCGCCGCTAATGTCCCTTTTTGTTTTTGGGGTAGGATTTTTGACCGTGTTTTATGTTTTGACTTTCGCGCTTAACGGAGCCGGCAAGGTCAAAGTGCCAATGGTAATATCATTCTTGGGACTGTTAGCAAACACCATTTTAACTTATGTGCTAATAGCAAAATACGCCCTCTGGGGCGCCGTAGTGGGCACCACCCTCACTTCACTTTTAGTGATGCTAATAATTCTCGGCTATTCTTATAAATTTTTCGGCTATTTGTTTAAATTAGAGAGCATTATTAAGATACTGATAGGGTCAGGCGCGCTTTACGGATTATCTTTCCTGTTCCCCCGCGACAGTTTTCTTTTTCCGCTCTGGTCAGCAATTTTACTAGCGTTTTATGTATTTTTGCTTTACATATTGAAAGAATTCAATCAGTTTGAACTAACGCTGGTAAAAGACGTGTTCCGCAGAAAAAAGGAAAAGAATTAGAACCCGTGTTCCAAGTTTTATTTTTTATGTTTCATGTTTTATGTTTTATGTTCCGGCCGAGGTGGTGAAACTGGCAGACACGCATGGCTTAGGACCATGTGCCTTAATCGGCTTGGGAGTTCAAATCTCCCCCTCGGCACCATTTAGTTTAAAAAATATCTTTTTTATACCATTGCTAAGTTTTTTGTTGGCACTATTTGCTTTTTTCAAAATAAAAAATATTTGCCAAATAAAATTTTTCACTTAAAATGTATTAAATAGTCTTTTTGCCTTAAAAAATAAATAAGAAAATTAAATCACTTAAAATGAACAAAGAAACAAAAAAGGCGGAATTAGAAGAAAAACTGATTGAGGAGCTGGAAGAAAATTATGACGACAACAAGGGAAACCGAAAACTTCTCATCATTGGCGGAGCGGTGGCAATCGTCCTAGTGGTCATCGCCGTGATTTTATCTTTAGTCTCCGGAAGCAAGAAAGAGCAAACAAAAGAACAGGCAGCGGCAGAACTTTCTGAGCAAGGGCTGGACCAAACGCCGGGCATTGTTTTTGACGAAAACTATAGCCGCGGTGCCGGCACCGACACCGCCCAGAAGGCGGGAGAGCCGAAAAACGCTTATCCGGCTAAAACCAGCGGAGCGCGAGTAGCCGTGGACGAAGCGGGCAATCCAATTGAAGGCGTTCCCATTCAAAAAAGCTTAATGATTGACGAGAACGAAAACCCCCTAAGTTCGCTTAACACAATCACTCCGGATATCTCTGGTCTAATGGAAATTAATCTTTACAACACCCGCAACGCCCAACTGCCACTGAGCGAATTTCTTGACAGATCCCGGATTGAAGTTCCTGAAAATCTGTTCAGTCGCCTGGATAGCTTCTACCGAATATTTATGTACCGCGCGCCGGAGGAAAAGGGGCCCGGAACCGCCTTGGTGCTTTCAACCGGAATGGAAAAGAGCGAATTGGATAAAGCTCTCGGAAATTGGGAAAGTTCGCTAATCAACACTCTTAAACCCTTTATCTTAATTGGCCTTAAGAAAGACTTTGTGGAAGCTTCCGGCCAAAAAACTTTTCAAAACAGCAACATTTACCGGGGGGCTCGCTTCGTTGACTTTTCCGGCAACGGCGTTGTTTCCCTTAACTATATCGTGGTCGGTAAATACATAATCTTCGCCAACAGCCAAACTTCCTTTGAAAAAGCGATTAAACTGCTTCAAAAATAAAAAATTTAATTCAGGTCTCCGTATGTTAAACTTCTTTGTTTCCGCCGCCGAGTCCGCCGAAAGTAGCGGTAGCAATTCTTTGATGACCTGCAATGGGATGGATTGCGATGTCTGCAAGCTTCTGGAAATGATATCCAACATTGCCACTTGGGTAATGGGAACTTCTTTTGTCTTCGCCATTCTCTTTATGGTAATCGGGGGCTTCGTCTACATCGGCTCGCGGGGAAACGAAAACTGGATGTTTCAGGCCAAAAGAACCGTAATCTGGTCAATCATCGGCTTTGGCTTCATCCTATTTGGCTGGATAGCCATCCAGACGACTTTCAGGATAAGCGGCGCTACCGACCAAGCAATTTGGAGCAGTTTTGAATGCGTGTCAGATTCAGAAGACATCAGCATCAATATACCGCGCCGGGAAGCCGGATATCTCATAAATTCAGCGGCTTCGGGGGGAGAGGTTAGCGGTAAATTAACCAAAGGAACGCCCCTTTCAGACCTAGTAAAACTATTTTCCCGGCTGGATAAAGACGACATTTTAATTCTTGAGGTCAGGGCCGGAAAAAACACCGAGACATTTGCCGTCATCGGCAAGCGCAACGAGGAGCCGGAGCTCCTGTATATTAACCGCAGCGCTATCATTGATTCTCTAAAATCCTCATTTAAACCGGAAAATCTTCTCGGCGTTTCCTCGGCCTACGCCGCGGGAAATAATTCTGCCGAGATAGAGAAATTTTTCAGCGAACTGGCGCAACTCGTTAATCGGCTCCTAGAAAACAATATTGAAATAATCACCATTATCACCGACCGGCCGAATATCAACTTGAAAGACAACCCGGCCGGCAACATACCCGTCTCCGCCATCCTTGACATAGTCCAAGACATAAACCAGTGTTTCACTTCCGGTGGCGTTTGGTTCCGCTTTAATGACATTTGCGGCGCCGAACAAGAAAAATGTGAAAGCGTAAAATGCACTTCCGAAAAATCCCGTGCCTTAATCACGGCCTGCAACTGTCCGGAAGGCAAATGTCTGCAGGGTAGCCAGTGCGTACAGAAAAAATAATCACCAAAGTCTACTTTTGATAATAAATCTGTCCCTTCTCTTCTCCAATCCCCCATTTAACGCTTTCCGCGTCATAAGTCCTGAGAAAATTTTCCGAATCAAAGAGGTTGGTGGTTAAATAAAAACTATTAATCCCCCCCTTGGGAAAACTGTGAGTCCAAAAAATCCTAAACTCTCTTTTTTGGCTTACCGGTAAACTGTTAAGGTTTGTTTTGTTAGCGGCGATTACCTCCCCCGCGGCATTTTTAATTATGGAATAGATTTCAATTGTCTTTAAATCAAAAGAACTTTTGTTCGTAATAATGCCCGTCGTCTCGGCAAACTCAAGGGAGTTATCCAAATATTGAAATTTCGCATTGGAAATTTGCAAATTCGGCTTGCCGGTATAACCTTTCAGAATCTCCCACTTGGAGGGCTCTCCTAGTTTAAATTCCCAATTAGTGCCGGCTTGGCAGGGGAGATTCACTTCCGCAATATATCTCTCTTCGCTGGGATATATATAAAATTCTCCCTTTTTGCTTGCCTCACCCCAACGCAGTTCGTAGGGTATGTTCTGGGCGCCGCTTGAGGCATTGGGATTAGTCACAACGGCCACAAAATCACATTTCGCCCCTCCTTGAATAACTTGAGATTTGCTCACCCGGAGCGGCATTGGCTTGACAATTTTTTCACAGGTATTGCCGCAAACCGCCCCACAATCAATTCCTTCTTCTTCGCCGTTTTGGATTTTATCAAAGCAAGTCGGTTCCACTTGGATTAACCAAACAATCCCATATGTAATGGCTGAAAGAAACAGTATAACGGTAAAAATAATCAAAATTTGTTTGTAAACGCGGCGCATGAATCTTAAAATTAATAATTATTTTTCATTTCTTCTTTTCCCTTATTTTTTGGATTATTTTCACCATCGCCACAAATGGCAGCCACAAGAACTGAATTTTTAATAACACTGCCTCCGGCCAAGTTTCCAAAAATGTTTTGTCTTTTGCCATAACGCTAGACGTTTAAAAACGAATAATCCTAGCTAACCGATCGCTAAACGGTTCTTCCTGCTCCTCTTCAGGCAAATATTTAAGCAGCACCCTGCGAATCTTCATGGGATCCTCATTTCCCAAAGGAATTTGGATATAGGGCAGGTAAGGTTTTTTATGTTTCAAACTGATTACCTTAAAATCGGGAGGCTCATAGAACGTCCAGAAAGAAATAAGTTCTTTAAATGGATAGATCGTATCGTCAACGCTGATTGATTGGTAGGTTATAACACAATCAATTTCTCGCGGCTTTTTGAAAGAAAAAAGGTAAATAGTAAGCCCCAGTAAAAGAAAGGTTAGCGCGGTAATCAACTGTTTTGAGTAAGTAAAATAACCCACCAGCAGAAAAAAAATTATCCCGCCGGCAAAAAACCAGCCCTTTGATTTTTTGTAAAAAGGAAATTCCTTCGCCTTCCAGCAAAATAATGTTTCCCCGCCAGCTCCCAGCGGAGAAAATTTTTCTTCTCTTCTCTTCTGTCTTGCCCGGGAGCGGCCAAGCGAAAACCTTTTATTGCTTTTCCCGCCAATTATGTCCACTTTGGGGTATCAAAAATTAAACTCTGCCTCGCAAATATTCCCGGCGCAATCTCCAATCATACGGGCAGTATTTAGTATGGAGCAATTTTTCCGCCTTTCTGCTTCCCGGCCCGTAAAGGAAGCTCCTGTACACCTCCTCTACCACCGGATTATTGTGCGACTCTCTTACGGGAAGCGCTTTGTCGGTTAGATAGACTGCTTTCATTCTTGCCTTTCTAATAGAGTTATTGATTGGCACTGGCTGGCCTCCTCCCCCAACGCAACCGCCGGGGCAAGCCATCACTTCCACAAAATCGTAGGGACATTCATTTTTTAAAGCCATCGTTACAATTTTACGTGCATTTTTTAGACCTTGCACGATAGCCATCCTTACGCTCCTGCCCCCCATCCTTATTTCGGTCTCCTTTACTCCTCTAATCCCCCGAACCTTTCTAAAATTCAGATCCGGAAGACTCCTCCCCGACAGGTAAAAATTAGCGGTGCGAAGGGCCGCTTCAGCCACTCCGCCGCTTGCGGCAAAGATAACTCCCGATCCGGTCGTTATTCCCAGAGCCGGGTCAAAATCGCCGTCAGGAAGATCGTTGTAGGAGATGCCCATGCTTTTGATTATATGGGTAAGCTCTCTCACGGTTAAAACCAAATCCACATCCTTTATGCCTTTGGACATAAATTCCGGCCTTAAGACCTCGTATTTTTTCGCGACGCAGGGCATAATTGAAACTAAAATAATTTCCGCCGGGTTTATTTTTAACTTCTTCGCCCAATAACTCTTTATTAAAGACCCCATCATCATCTGAGGAGATCTGGCGGAAGACAAGTGGGGTAAAATTTGAGGATAATTTTGTTCGCAAAACAAAACCCAAGCCGGGCAACAGCTGGTAAACTGAGGCAATTGTTTCTTTTCTCCGTCATTTTTTAAACGTTTAATTAATTCTGTCCCTTCCTCAACAATTGTAAAATCCGCTCCTGTAACAACGTCAAACACGTATTCAAAACCGCACTTTCTAAGAGCAGTGACCATCTTCCCAGTGGTTACCGTTCCGGGCAAATAGCCAAATTCCTCCCCCAGAGTAAATCTTACCGCCGGCGCCGTCTGGGCCACTAGAAATTTTCCGGATTTTTTGAGGGCTTTAATTACATCGGCGATATCGCTTTTTTCAATAATAGCCGCAGTAGGGCAATGAAGCACACATTGTCCGCAGTAGGTACACTCAAGCGGAGTGTTATATTCCGTTCCCACATTTAACGATACACCTCTTTTCTGAATTTCTAATGCTCTGACATCCTGAATTTCCCGGCACGCCTTTATACAGCGCCGACACTCCACGCATTTAGAGCTGTCTCGCGCAATTGACGGATTGGCAGTATCCACCACCCTTCTTCTGAGCCGATCCCACAATCTTTCTTTTTCTTCAATATCGTCAATCTCCGCCGTCTTTGGCAAAAATCGAAATTCATCCACCGAATATTTCATGGCCAAAGACTGCAACTCGCAATTCAAGTTTCGGTAACAGCTAGCGCAGAGACCCGCGTGTTCCGGAAAGAGCAGTTCAATGATTGTCTTTCTTATTTTGGCTATTTCGGCATCCTCGGTAATTATTTCCATTCCCGCCTCGGCGGAAAGCGTACAGGCCGGGACCAGATTTTCCTCTCCGCTGCCACCAGTTTTTACTTTGACCAGACATAAGCGGCATACCGCTTCACTTTTAATAAAGTCGGGATGCTGGCAAAGAGCGGCCAAATCAATTTCCCGCTTTCGGCAAAATTCTAAAATTCCCGCGCCTTCCTCCACTGAATAATCACGGTGGTTTATTTTTATATCAATCTTGGGCACTTAATGAATTTATATTGTTATTTTTTATTCAAAACTTGATTCGTCAACAAATTCATCAGTTTTTTCCCATTTGTTCGTTTCTTCGTCGAAACCATATTCTTCTATTATGTAATCACTGAAAGAATCAGTCCCGGAGACCAGAGTCCAATCTTCCTTTCCTTCTTTATAGCGGGCTAATTCGGTGAGCTTAAATTTCTCTCCGTCTTTTTCCACCTTATAAAGCAACTTTAACCCAGTTAATTCCGTGTCGTACCCATACAGTTCCAGATAGATATTGCTGTTGCCGACAAAATAAAACAATGGGATATCCCATTTATCATCCTTGGGAGGAGGGACAAGTTTGTTCAGGTTATCCATAACGAAATCAATAACCCTCTGTCTCAGAGATTCGTCCGCTTTTTCCGGGCTTCTTTTTCCTTCATCGGCAAGGTCCGAAATGGCATCATCGGCATAGTCAACTTCTTCGTTATCGTTTGACTCTGATTGATTCGGGCTAGAAGCGGCGTTGTCATTCCTGTTCTCCCTAACGACTGGAGGTTCCTTGACGCTGCTTGCCGGACCGGTAAAAATCCCTTTTTTGTAAGCCACAAACCCTGTAATGATAAGCAGCAGCACAATAAGCGCAATGATTACATTAGTTTTCCCTCCATCGTTGTCATAGTTTTGCATAGCAATATAATTAAAAATTAGGAAAATCAGCGATTGTTAAATCCTTTTCTTCTTTAATCAATCTGTCTTTCTATTTCATCCCTCTTGCGCCGCAAAAAATCTATCCAAGCTTCAAAAGCTCTAATGATAAACTTAAAAGGGGCCTCTATTAAAAAATCCAACAGAAAAATGAAGACGTTGATTCGGGAAAACTTTACGGAAAGCAACCGGCCAAATCTCACAAAAGGCAGTAAGACAGTGTCAAATACCAGACTGAAAAATCCCTCCTTGTCTTTAGTTATCACTAAATCTCTGGTTGATTGGCGGATTAAAGCGCCAAAAAAGCTGACCGTCCCGGCAAAAATTACGAATATCACTGCCGCCACCGCGTTAAAATCCAGGATATTGAGTAATTTTATCAACAAAAAAAACATTCCGACAAATACTATCACGTAAAACAGGTCTAATATCCTTTCCGCCCAAGCGCTTTCCCTGTCGGTAACCCTGATTTCACGCAGCTCCTCTTCCTGTTTGGCCTTGTACACAAGCGTCTCCACTCCTTTTATAATTTCTTTGGTGTTTTCCTCGCTGGGCTGCCGCGCCGAAGACGCAATGGCGGTCAAGAGGAAGGGAGGAAACAGCAAGTTGATTAACAATGAACGATACTGCACCCCTCCAGTACTCTTGAGATATTCGTAAGGAATTTCCAAAATTATCGCCACCAGCATCTTAGTGAGAAAGACGTAAATAAAGCCCCGGATAATTCTCTTCCTCAATTTTCCTTTTTCCTTGGCGTAGCGAACGTTGCATTTTTCTCTAATTTGCTGATGCAGCAAAAATTCTTGAGAGACTATACTCCGGGCTTCCTTGGGATTGCCTATCAAAGCATCAAACAAAAAAGAGGAACAAAGCATATATTTCTTTACGGGGAAAAGGATTCTTGGCACCAGCGGATGCTCCGCAATAATTCCAATCTCTCTTCTCTTTCTTAGAAATTTTTTCATTATGTAATGAATCTTTTCGTCGTCAAGAGGGTCCAAATCATTCCAGGCGGGGAAATAAACATTGAAAATTAACGACCGAAGCATTACCCGGTCAGAGCGCCTTAGATTGCGAAAAATCGCAAGATAGGTGACTAAATTCAGGATTTTTTCTTTTTCCCTTAAACTTCTGCTATTCTCTTCCACCTTCTCGCTCGGTGAAAAACTTTCAGCTATCGGCTCCACCAAAGACCCCACTCCCAGATATTCCTCCGCCACGCTGTGCAGCCCTCCGGATTTTGACCCAGGAAGAGGAAAGGGTGGTTTTTCAAGGATAAAATTTATTCTCTGCCTCAAAGTTTCATAAACGGCAAAAATAAAAGCCATTTTCTCTCGCTGGGGATTAATAAGACTCTCAATCTCCTCTGAAAGCAAATTAATCAACCAGCGCCTTGTTTCCATTGATTCCGCCGGATTTTTAACCAGTTTTCCCAAATACCCGATTGCTTTCAAGTGGCGCTGAACTATCTTTTCGGTCTTCTCAAAATTATCGTCATTTGCGTCTTTGTTTTGCAGATAGCCGGCCAGGACCAGTTCAACAAACAACGCCATGGTGATTTCCCTCTTCTTGCGCCGCTGTTCAAAAAGAATTAACCTTTTTAGGATACGATACATCGCCGTCCGCCGCAGTAAGTGCTCTTCTTTATACTGCACGGCCGTGCGGACTTTTTCATACCAAAGAGCCATCTGCCCGGCAACATCGGAAGTTTCCAATTTAAATATGGTTTGTTTAGTGTCTTTCTTTTTCTTGGCTTCCTGCTCTAAAACATCCAGAAAATAATCCATCTGGGGAGTAATGATTTGTTTTGACATATAATTAGTTCATCAAGGGGGAGAATAATTTTAAACTGCTGACTCTTTCTTAACAAACTTTATAAACTTAAAAAACTTGATGGATTAACTGTTGAGCCGCTTGTCGGATTTGAACCGACAACCTACTGTTTACAAAACAGTTGCTCTGCCATTGAGCTAAAGCGGCACTTTGGCAGGCGGGTAAAACAGTTGCTTCTCATTATATACAAATTATTTAAAAACACATAGAGACGGGCTCTCCCCGTCTCTATGTTATTTATTTGCACCTGTTTTTATCTTCCACTTTTTCTATTTATCAGCTTTTTCTTTCTCAATGATTTTAATAATTTCTTCCTTTGCCTGCAATCCAATCTTTCTTAAAATCTCCTTTCCGTCCCGGAAAAAAATCAGCGTGGGGATTGACATTACCGCAAACTTTGAGGCAATTTCCTGACTTTCGTCAACGTTCAACTTAATTATTTTAATTTTCGCGGAATATTCTTCGGCCAACTCATTGATTATTAGTCCCATTTCGCGGCAGGGGCCGCACCACGGCGCCCAAAAATCCACCAGCGCCAATCCTTTATAATCTTCTATCTCCGACTTGAAGTCATTGTCACCAATTTCTTTAGCCATAAACATAAATTAACTTTCAATACTTATCAATTTTCACTTTTCACTGTCCTCCTCCCCGCAGCAGCGAATCAATCGTCTTTACCGCCACCATCCCAATAAGCCCAACCACTACGCCGATTACCCCGTACAGGATTGCTTTATGGGCTTTTTCAATCCGTCCCCGGTCGCCCCGGGCCGTCAGATAAAGAAACCCTGCCGCGATAAAACATATTAGCGCCAACAGCCCAAAAATCACCAAAAGCCAGTTCAGCACACGAGTCAGCACTGCCGCGATTGGATGCCCCCCACCCTCTCCGCCCGGATCGGGTAAATTACCCACTCCCGTCCACGGCCCCATAACGCTTTCCCACATCAAAACTTTCTTCGTTAATCTGCTTTTTAGGTTCAGTTTCATTAAGGATAATTATTGGCTTGAATTGTCGCCCCGCTTTAAATTCAAAATTTTTATTTTTAAACTTTTACTGTCCCACCATCTCTTGCGTCGCAGGCAATGACCCGCTGGGAGGAGCGGCCGGCTCCGTGGGAGCGCCCATTCCCGGTCCGGCTCCGCCGCCGCCGGCGCCGGAAGATCCTCCACCCACCAAAAGATCGTTTATGGTTTTTACCACCACGAAACCCAACACCGCGACTGCTATTCCCGCAACCGCCCAGATAACCACTCTCTTAGCCGTGCTAATCTTATCCTCCTCCCCTTGGGCGGTCAAATACAAATACCCCGCGTAAATAAAAGTTAAAACTCCCAACAGCCCAATTATTATAAGCGCCCAATCAATGACCGAGAGTAAAATCTCAGACACGCTGCGGGTGGAAAGCCCTTTTCCCCCAATAGAGCCCGCCAGGGCGTCCGGATCCCATCCTTCCTGAGAAGCGGCCGCCAGCGCAACCGTATAAAAAATTATTCCGCCAAAAGGCACCCCCACCAGCAACAGTTTTTTGATTTTTTTTACCACCGACAATAATTAAGAATTAAGAATAATTAAAGATTGATCCAATTGCATACATCGCAAATGCTCCAATTAAGCAACCAATCCCGCCCCACAACATCCCGTGGGCTTTTTTCATTTTTGGCTCCTCTCCCGCGGCAATTAGGTACAAAAAAATTGCTACCGCGATCATTACCACGCCCAGCATCCCAACCAAAACCGACACCCAGACAAACAGAGTTTTTATTAGCACCAGACCGTCATCCGCCATTTTATTCTTTTTTCTTTTTAGAAAAAACGAGAAATTTTATCCTTGAACAATAAACCGCTGGACGGTTGCCACTGCCACAAATCCCAAAACTGCCACCACAATACCAATAACGGCGTACAGCAAAGTATTTTTGGCTTTATCAATCTTCTCCTGCACTCCCGCCGCCGTCAAATATAAAAACCCCGCGTAAATAAATACCGCCACTGCCAGCACGCCAAGGACAATTAAAGCGTAGTTAATAATGGTTAAAAGCATCTCCACCACGTCCGCTTTTTTAGCCACCCCCCGGGCCTTGCTCGCGGCATCGGTAATGTCAGCGCTCGCCACTGGCACCAAACTAAGCAAACTGTTCAGCTTCTCCTTCATTTTGTTTTTCTTTTTTTGCATTTTTTTCTTAGGTTTAATTATTACTGTTTAATTATATTATAATAATTGATTTTTTTAATATTCGCGAAAAGCAATTGAATATTAAGTACTAAGTATAAAGTTACCAAGTGAAGACAAGAAACATTCTCCGCTTTCCGCCTTGGTAACTAAAACCAAGCACTTAATTTTACAGTTTTAAATCATTTACCACTTCTTCAATATCAGTTTTTTTCTCCTTCCGTCCCCCTCTTTCCTCTTCCCCTCTTTCAAATTTCCTGGCCCTCTTGCCGCCTTCCGGCTCGCTAATCTTAAGGTTAACCCGGGCGTTATTGCGGGCTCCCACCACGCGAAGCAAAGTGCGGAGAGCTTTGGCGGTTGAACCATCCCTTCCGATCACCATGCCCATATCTTCGGCGTGAACATGGAGAGTAATTAATACTCCCATTTCATCTACCTTACGCTCGGCTTTAACTTCGTCGGGGTGGTCCACGATGGATTTAACCACGTACTCCACGAAGTCTGCGTCTTTCGGTGTTGCTGCGGTCATCTTTTCTTAATTTAATGATTATCCTTCACTATGTTGCCTTTTTGGCAATGTGCTCAATTTATCTGGTTTGAAATTAAAATAATATTTCAAGATTGTCAAACTGTTTTTGCGCAATCAGTGGGCTAGTGTCACTTTACTTCCAGACAATATTTACTGGGAGTGCCCGAACAACCCTCCCCGTCTTCAACCATACAGCTGGTGCAAAGCTTCATTTGGACGCTCGCGCTACTGCAAGCCGGGCTGCACGAGGAGCAAGAACACACCGAATAATCATTCACTCCGTCGCCATCTTCGTCCGCCGGAATGTTATCAGAAATATATCCCCCATCCGACAAATCAGTAATCAACCCGCTCCACCCGCTGGAAATGCTCGGCCAAGCGCTCTTGGCGGCATAATACATCGTAATGGCTCCGCGCACATTTTCAATGTTAGATTTTCTCCTAGTGTCAATGGAATTTTTCCTTATTCTGCCCACGGACACCAAGATCATTGTGGTTAGCAGGCCAATAACGCCAATAACCACGATCATCTCAATCAGTGTGAAACCCCTATTTTTGTTTTTGGCTTTGGATTTTGACATTTTATTTTTTAATAAGTCCTTTTTAATAAGTCTTATAGGTCATATATGCCCTATAAGACTTATTAAAAATCTTTGAGTTTGTTTGAAACATTATGTTTTCTCAAGCGGTCAAGCGCCTTGGCCTCAATTTGGCGAATTCTCTCTCGGGTCACGCCGAATTTGTGGCC
>VGKB01000002.1 GCA_016867255.1 Candidatus Moraniibacteriota bacterium | reverse complement strand
CATCTCGTGCTGGACGAGCTTAAACCCCTTTCCTTCGGGAGAATCTTGTTTGCGCCGGAAAACCCCGGCTTTCATCAATATTCTCGCCAACACTTGCTGGCCTTCGGTCATTTCAATCATGCGTGCCCTCCTTATTTGTGAGCAGTTCTTATTTTCAAAGGACCGCGGGCTTAGCCCTCCTTTCTCAACGCCTAAGTCTTTTTAGATTTACATATCATTATATTTAAATCAATATAATTTCTAACTTCATCAATTATTCTATAAATGGTCACATTCTTGACTAAACGCGGGATTAAAATCGCTTGCAATAGTTATAAGTTATTGGTTGTATGTATTAGTAGGGAATTGCCGCCCTAGCTCAACGGTAGAGCAACGCATTCGTAACGCGTAGGTTGTCGGTCCGAGTCCGACGGGCGGCTCAAGAAAATAACGCGCAGGGCGGAGGTTCGATCCCTCTCATCGGCTCATAAAGGAGCAGGCGTAGGTTATCCCGACCTCGCCGGCAGGCAGGAGCTCAAGTCCGCTTTTGGGGAAAACTGGGATAATTTTTTTATAGCGTAATAAAGCCGCATATGAGGTCGTGATGTAAATAATATTGTCTATAAACTGTGGGAAAGTTTTTGAAAAAATTTTTTATTTAGTCTAAAATAGCGGCGAATGCCAAAATTTTTTTTGTAAAATACGGCGTTTAAGATGATAATTTTATTTGCAGCGGCCGCGGCAGCCGCGACTTTCTTGGGCGGACTGTTCGCGCTCAGATTCAGAGACAAATTGCATTTAGTACTCGGATTTAGCGCCGGCGCGGTAATTGGCGTGGCATTTTTTGACTTACTGCCCGAAGCGCTGAAATTAGCTGAAGAGCGGTACGGACACAGTGACATCATTTCTTTTGCCGCGTTAGGGTTTTTAGTTTATTTGCTTTTAGACCGCCTATTTTTCTTGCGGTATTGTAACGGGGAAAATTGCGGAAACCCCAAACATAGAGGTGGCTTTGGGGCAGGGACTTTGTCAGTACACAGCTTTTTAGACGGCATGGCGATCGGTTTGGCGTACCAAGTTTCGTTAGCCGTGGGACTTGCGGTGACGCTTGCCGTTTTGGCGCACAAATTTTCTGACGGCATCAATACGGTCAGCTTAGTGCTAAAGGATAATGGGACCAGAGAACAAGCTCTAAACTGGCTTTTGGTCGGTTCTTCGGCGCCGGTTTTAGGAGTGTTGAGCTCCTCCCTTTTTATTTTATCAGGGCAGACGTTAGGGTTGATTTTGGCTATTTTTTGCGGTTTTTTCCTCTATATCGGCGCCAGCGATCTTCTGCCGGAAAGCCACCACGCGCACCCGGCGAGGTGGACAACGATTGCCACTGTACTTGGAATAGCGGTTATGTATATGATAATTAAATTAACAGAAGGATATATCTTATAATTTGAAATTTTCAATTTGATCAATATCCTTGTCTTCCCAGCACCAACCCCCAAACCTTCTCCGCCCCGTGACGTTTTAAAATTTTAGCGCATTCGTTGAGAGTGGCGCCGGTGGTGGCAATGTCGTCAACAAGAATAATTTTTTTGGGCGTATTGTTTGTAAACGCCTTATTAAAAATAAAACTGCCGACAATGTTTTTTTCTCTTACAAGGGTGGATTTTATTTTCATTTGCGGTTTGGAATTTTTCTCCCGGATGAGCAAGGTGGGGGATGTCTCTACAAAGACTTCTTTTTTATCCAACAATAGCTGCAGTTTTTTTACAAGGAGTGCCGCTTGATTAAAACCCCGCCAAAGCTGACGTTTAGGGTGGAGGGGGATGGGGACGAGAGTAAAATCAGTGAAAGGAAATTCAGAAAGAGAAAGGATTTTTTTAGCCAGGACCTTAGCGAGCGAAAAAGACAGTCCTTGAATAAAATTATACTTAAAACGAAAAAGCGTTTCTCGTAGGACCGGATTTTTGTAGTAGGAAGCGATAATCAATCCGTCAAGGTAAATTTTCCTCTTTTCGTTTTCACAAACATTACACACTCTTCCGGCAAAAGTCTCTATGTTTTGGCAGACGGGGCAGAGATTGGTTTTTCTAATTGGGATAGCGCCAAAACAATTTTTGCACAGATAACTGTCCGGAGTTTCGCAAATGACGCAGTGGCGGGGGAAGAGGATGTTGAGGAGAATGGATTTGTAACTCATAATTTCAGATTAGACTTGAGATTTGAGCTGTTGTTTTGAGTTTTTAATTTTGACATTTGGGTTGGCTTGGCAATTATGGTTTATTTTAACAAACCGATTGTTAAATCCAGATAAAATTTTTATTAAATTTAACTCAGGATGAACACTATTTTTGAATAAAGGTGTTCCACGAAAAATAGCCAGTGTCCACAACTTCAGGAACTCGGTGTTCAATAGGATATCCAGCCCCTACCAAGCCGGACTTTTGAACCCAAATTTATCTTTCTCCATAAAACCCTAAAAAATTTGACTACATTTTTTCGCCGTTATATTTTGTGAGGACTCTACTGATTAGGCTCTCTACACTTAACGCACCACGAAATAAAGGAGGGTTTAACAATGAGTGACGCACTAACTGACATTGCCAGAGATGAACAGAGAGGCAGGTTGTGGAGTAAGTACCTTTATGCAATTGAGGTTTTTTTGGAGGAGCCAACTAACAATAACAGGCGAAGGGTAGCTGAACTGGCCAGAGAAACCGACTCAGTCCGAGGAGGCTACATGAGTGGAATCACAAATCTCCAGGAAAACCTTGAAGAAACACTTAACGGTCTGATGAAGGGCAACAAAGAAGTATGGGTCAAATTTCTCTCAACCATGAGAAACGCGCCCGATCTGTTCAAAAGGTTTAAATCCATTTCCCCTTTCCCCGACAAACTTTTCATCCTTGTTGACTATGGATGTGGGTTCGTCAACTTTTATGGCGAGCTTGAAGAATTCGTGCGCTCGCTTATTGAGAACAGCAAAGGGTGGCAAACATATGATGGTGACAAATATGCCTTAGTTCTGGATATGCCAGCGATTGAATCTCCCGGCATATATTGGTTGAGTCATTTTGGGGCAACAGGACCAAGGCCGAAACGATAATAAGTCAAATACCCTTGCTTTGTAATTAGTTCCTCTCTCGCTAAGGCTCTCCAAGTTCTTGCTTAACGAAGTAAACACACGACATTTCTCGCCTATTGGGTAACACCGTAGGCGAGTTTTCTTTTGTACCTAATTTATGGAATATAGCTCCATAAAAAGGGCTTGCCAAAAAAATAAACATATGCTATTAGTTAATTAAACTAAAAACGCACTTAGGATTGTTTCTTTTTTATTTATTTTCTTCGCGCTCAAAATAACAAAAATGAAAGCTGCTCATTTTTCTGCTTCTGCTATATCTAGATAGTTTATACATTACTGAACGTATGTTTTGCGGCCAATAACTGATAATTTAAAACAAGCAACAAACCAGAAAATAAAAACATTTTTGCCAAGAAGCTACGGAATACCTTTTAGGCGTTCTGGAGCTTTAGCGAAAGACGCCGGAGTGGTATCCTTCGCTAAGGCTACGGAATACCTTTTAGGCGTTCTGGAGCTTTAGCGAAAGACGCCGGAGTGGTGGAATTGGCAGACACGCAACGTTCAGGGCGTTGTCACCCTTAGGGTGGTAGGAGTTCAACTCTCCTCTCCGGCACTTTATTATTTTTAAATTTTTAATTATTTATATGTCTGAAAACAAAAAAACAAAACGGTTTAGTAAAAAAAGGAAACAATCTAGAAGAGTCTCTGATCGCCCCATTTCGCCCCAAACTCCCTTGGAGCGTGGTTCCGCGTCGTTGGACGCGAAGAGAGGGCCTCAGTTAAATATTATTTCTATTTCTAACGGGAATGGGAATGGGCAGGGAGGCGATCGGAGAAATATTGGCCCCGCATCGCCCAAAACCGAAATTAAACCGAAAGAAAAAAAGCTCCGCATTATTCCCTTGGGCGGGCTGGAGGAAGTGGGCCGCAATATGACGGTCTTTGAGTATGGCAAGGACATTATCATCGTGGACATGGGCTTGCAATTCCCGGAAGAAGATATGCACGGCATTGATTATATCATTCCCAACTCCCGTTACCTGCGCGATAAAATTGAAAACATCCGGGGGATTATTGTTACCCACGGCCACCTAGACCACATCGGCGCCATTCCTCACCATGTAAAAGTTTTAGGTAACCCGCCGATTTACACCGGGGCAATGACCAAAGCCGTAATCTTAAAGAGACAGGAAGAATACAAGGATGGGCCAAGATTGCGGATTCAATCGGTAAGCGATGAAGATTATCTGCAGCTGGGAGTTTTTGGATTGGAATTTTTTCATGTTTGCCACAGTATCCCTGACTCTTTAGGCTTGGCGATCCACACACCCGTTGGCCTTATTATGCACACTGGCGACTTTAAGTTTGACCAAAATCCTATTGGCGACCGGCCAACTGACATTGGGCGAATCGCCCGCTTTTCCGAAAAGGGAGTATTGGTTTTAATGTCTGACTCCACCGATGCGGGGCATCCGGGATATTCCATTTCCGAATCGGAAGTGAAGGATAATTTTGCCGAAATCATTCAAAAAGCGGAAGGCAGGGTGATTGCCGGAACCTTTTCCAGCTTGCTGACCCGAATCCGCCATATGGTGGAGATTGCCGAAAGAAACGGCCGGAAGGTGGCAGTGGACGGGTTTAGCATGAAAGCTAACGTTGAGATTGCTCGCCGCATGGGCTACATTAAAGCTCAAAAAGGAACTTTCATTGACATTCGGGAGATAAACCACTACCCGCGCAACAAGATAATTATTATGTGCACTGGAGCACAAGGGGAGGATAACGCGGTATTAATGCGGATTGCTAACGGAGAGCACAAACACGTGCATCTGGAAAGAGGCGATACAATTATCTTCTCTTCTTCGGTGATCCCCGGCAATGAGCGGACGGTGCAGTATCTAAAAGATGGTTTATCTAAAATGGGAGTCAAGGTGGTGCACTATCAAATGATGGACGTGCATTCGGGAGGGCACGCTAAAAGGGAAGAGTTGAAGCTTATGCTTAATATCGTAAAGCCGAAATACCTGATTCCCATACACGGCAACCACTATATGTTGCGCCAACACGGTGAAACCGCCCGAAATTTGCGCATTATGCCGGAAGAAAATATTTTGATTGCGGAAAATGGGCAGATTATTGAATTTGACGAAAAAAAGAATGGCCGCCTTACCCGCGAAAAGGTTCCCGCCAATTACGTTATGGTAGACGGATTAGGTGTGGGTGATGTGGGCAATGTGGTTTTGCGCGAGCGCCAGCAGTTGGCTCAGGACGGGATGTTCACCGTAATTGTGGTAATTGACGGCAATACTGGCAAACAGATTGGGAACGCCGACCTCATTTCCCGCGGTTTTATCTATATGCGCAACAATCAGGAATTACTAAAAGAGGCCCGAATGGAAATTAAGAAAATCATTGAACAGAAAACTCGCGGGGGATATCCTATTAACTGGGAATATGTTCGCAGCTCTATTCGCGACGATATGGGACAGTATTTGTTTAACAAGACCCAAAGAAGACCGATGATTTTGCCGGTAATTATTGAAGTGTAGCGTCCAATAAATCATATAGGACTTATTGGACCTATTTGAAGATTGAAATCTCATCCAATGGCCAGGCGCGCAGCCAAGTCCGGCCGATGATAAACTCTTTTGGCAGCGGCCCCCAGAATCGCGAGTCAGAGCTTTGCTGGCGGTTATCTCCTAAAACAAAATACTCTTGGGCGCCCAGCTGAACGGTTATGTTCCCTTTAGTGATACTTTCTTTTTCTAGATAGCTTTCGTCCAACTCTTTGCCTTCCGGGAACTCGCCGTTGTAGATCTTGATTTTTTGGTCTTTTATTTCAATCCTCTCTTTGGGCAGGCCTACGATTCTTTTGATAAAGTATTGTTTTGGATCGCGTGGATATTTAAAAACCACCACCTCGCCTCTTTCAGGCTGACGCAGCCGATAGGAGATCTCGTCAATAATTAGATAGTTGCCGTCTTGGAAATTTGGTTCCATGCTGGCGCCCTTTACCAAAAAAGGCTGGATAAGATAAGCCCTCACAACAAGAACAATGGCAAGCGAAAAAAGGATAACCTGAGCGGTTTCTAGAACACTCGCCAATATAGCCCCGCCCCGCCCGGTACCGTCTGGTCCGGGGCCCCGCCCCGCCGTCCTGAGTTGTCCGGTTCGGGGTCCAGTGCCGTGTGGCGCAGAACTAAAATTGTGATTTATATGCAATTTTTGGTTGAACATGGCGTTTTACTGTTATACTATAATATCAAGCACTAAATTCTAAATTCTAGATTCCAAATTCGGGATTCTAATTATTACAACACCAGACCATTTTAGACTAAAAAAATTATTCCGGTAAGACATGATTGACAATATTACCATTGAAAATGTGATTAATATGGCCAAGTCGCGCATGGGCAGAGTGGATGTAAAACTTCTCCGCAAGGCCCATGAGTTTGCTATAATTGGCCATGAAGGTCAAAAAAGGAAATCGGGAGAAGACTATATTCAGCATCCGCTGCACACGGCGTTTACTTTGGCTAAGATGGGAATGACCAGCGAAACGATCGTGGCCGGGATTCTGCACGACATTGCCGAAGACACAGGAGTCTCTCTGGAAGAGGTAAAAAAGGAATTTGGCGAGGAAATCGCCTTTTTGGTAAACGGGGTAACAAAAATTGGCAATGTGAGGTTAAGTAAAGAAAGAGCCCAAACAAGCTGGCAGAGAGATAAAAATCAAGACATTGGGGAAGAGCGTTCCAAAAAGGAAACAGAAGAAGAGGAAAAAGAGAAGAAAAAAATATTAAGTGATTTTGAAGAGGGAGAGGATGATGGTTACAAAAACAGAGAAAAAGAAAAAACAGCAGCGGAAAAAGAAATGCACAAGATAGACAGAGAGTACGTCTATCTGGAAAATTTACGGCGTATGATTTTGGCAATGGCCGCGGATATTCGGATTATTCTCATAAAACTGGCTGACCGGCTGCATAATATGCAGACCTTGGATGTCCTCCCGCCGCAAAAACAGTACCGCATTGCTAAAGAGACAATGGAAATTTATGCCCCCATCGCTAACCGGCTGGGCATTGGCGGAATAAAAAGTATGTTGGAAGACCTGGCTTTTTCTTATGTTTATCCCAGGAAATACCGGGAAATTGAAAAAATGACTCGGGGCAAGTTTCGCCAAAAGGAAAAGGCGGTAGCCCAAGCGATTGAGGAAATGAGAGAGGTTCTGGCGAAAGAAAACCAAAAAATCATTGACATTCACGGGCGGGCTAAACATCTTTACAGTCTTTATCATAAACTACTCCGCCATCATATGAACCTTTCCCGAATTTATGATTTAGTAGCCATTCGGATTATCGTGCCGGAAGTCGCCAATTGCTACGAGGTTTTGGGGATAATCCACAAGTACTACAAGCCGCTTATCGGAAGGATAAAAGACTATATTTCTCTTCCCAAGCCAAATGGGTATCGCAGTCTTCATACCACTATTTTTGGGCCGGGCAAAGAGATAATTGAAGTGCAGATCCGTACCCCTCAAATGCACTACGAAGCGGAGTTCGGCATCGCGGCCCATTGGATTTATACCGAACAAAGAAGTTTTTACAGCTACTTTTTGCCACGCAGCCAGCCGGCCAAACACATAAACCTTAAGGAGTTGGCATGGGTAAAACAGCTTGAAAATTGGCATAAAGAAATCGGCGGAGACCCAAAAGAGTTTTTTGAAAGCTTAAAAATTGATTTCTTTCAGGATCGCATTTTCGCTTTTACTCCCAAAGGGGATGTGATTAATTTACCGGAAGGGGCTACGCCGGTGGATTTTGCTTATCTGGTCCATACTGAGGTGGGGCATTCTTGCATTGGCGCTGCGGTAAACGGGCAGAAAGTGCCGCTGGATTATAAGATTAGTAATGGGGAAGTAGTGGAAATTGTCACGAATCGTTCCAAGAAAAACCCGGATCGCAAATGGTTGGAATTTGTGAAGACCAGCCAAGCGAGGAGTAAAATAAAAACATGGCTCCGAAAATCCAGCCGCCGGGGACTGCCGAAAAGCTAGAATAAGGTTAAGATTGAGAACTCCATGTTTTAAATCCGAGATTCTAAATTCAAAATTCCAAATTTATCCACAACCAGTGTTCCTTTTTAAGAAAAAATCTTCCAACCGGTATAAATATAGATTAGTGGGGCGTGGACTTTCCTCACCGAACAGAAGCCTGAGATTTATGAAAAGGCCCCGGGTGAATTTGCGCACCCCGCGCGTTATTGTTTCCCAGGTCCGGCTTTTTTTTGCCAGATTGGTTTACTATACCTTATTTGGGCTTTTATTTGCGGGAGTTTTTTATTTCCTGTTTTTTTCGGAATGGCTGGAAATACATAACCTATCCGTGGAGGGGAACAATATTGTTGACCAAAAGACAATATTAGGCACAGCGGAGCCATATTTACATAAAAAGCGTTTCTGGATTTTTCCTTCCAATAATTTTTTTTTGGTGCCGGTTAGGCAAATAGAAAAAGAACTGCTCGGTAATTACAAAAGAATTAGCTCGGTGGAGATAAAAAAATTCTTGCCGCATTCGCTCGTCATCTCAGTAAAAGAAAAGAAGGCGGTGCTTCTTTTTTGCAGTGATAAGGGATGCACCTGGGTAGACGAGGAGGGGGTAGCTTACAATAAAAGTACTTACACTGAAGCGCTGAATCTTAATGTGGGAGTGGTAATCATCCAAGATAACTCGGGGAAGGCAATTCCTTTAGGCAGCGCGGCCACTAGCGCGAAGTTGGTTGCCTTTGCCAACGGCATCGCTAAGAATTTTACTGAGATTACCAGAAAAGAAGTCGGTTTTTTGTCCGTTCCGCTACCGTCGGCGGAAGAAATCCGAGTGCACACCAAAGAAGGATGGATCGCTTATTTTGACATTAATTTTGATTTGGAGAAAAGTTTGGCGCTTTTAGACCAGACGATCAGCCAAAATCTGGCGGAGGAGCAGAAGAGCACAGACTGTTTAGAGTATGTTGATTTGCGAATCGTGGACAGGATTTTTTATAAACTGAAGCCGGAATACAGTGAAGACTCTAAAAAGGCGGAGGAAGAGAATCCGCCGGGCGACCAAGACAGCCAAAACCAAAACGCCAACAAAGCCGGCGAGAAGAAAGACAGTAAAAAGAAGAAAAATTAAATTCTAAATTCCAAATTCCAACACAACCCGCCGCGACCAAAACGCTAATCTTTATAGCCGACTCTTTCCAAATCCATATTTAGCGGTAAGAATGTTCGTATCGGTTAGTATTATAGCAAAATTTTCAAGATGAAAAAATCGGAACTGGTTTTTAACTCAATCTTGGTTCCTTTAGACTACCTCTCTATTGTAGGGGCGGCAATTTTGGTTTTCTATTTGCGCTTCTTTGGTCCCATAATTGAAAATTACCCGCTACTTTACGAGCTCAAATTCGGCGAGTATTTCAAAATGGCTCTCCTTTTGGGAATTTTCGTTGTGGCGGTATACGCGATTGAGGGGCTTTATTCTATGAAAGTAACCCGCAGTCTACTCAAAGAATTTATCAAAATTTTGGGGGCTACTTCGGCGGCGCTGGTAATTTTCATTATCGCCGTGTTTTTGTACCGGGATCTCTTTTCTTCCCGATTTATTCTGCTAGGCAGCTGGTTTTTGATTATCATTTTTGTTTCTTTGGAGAGATATCTGGTGCGTCTGGTCCAGCGGAAATTGGCCCGAGGAAGAAATATTGGTTTGCATCGGGTGCTCCTGGTGGGCGACAACGACATCTGTGAGAATATGGCTGTTTTTTTCCGCAAAGACAAAAAACTGCCTTATAAAATTGTGGGAAGAATAAAAGAGGTGAGCAAAGAAAAGTTGCTTGAGTTTAAAAGCAAAGTGGATGAGGTGATCCAATGCGATCCCAGAATGCCCATTCAGCAAGCTAACCTATTAGCTCGTTTTTGCGAGCTGAACCGGATTGATTTCAAGTATGTGCCGAATTTATTTGCCGCCCGGGCCACTAACATTGAAATCAGAAGCGTAGCCGGTTTCCCGGTGGTTGAGATAAAGCGCACTCCGCTGGATGGCTGGGGCCGGGTATTGAAACGCGGAGTGGACGTGGTATGGTCGCTGCTACTCCTAGCACTGCTCTCTCCTTTGTTTTTAGCGATTGGGATAATAATAAAACTGGACAGTCCGGGGCCGGTTTTTGTGCGGCTGCGCCGCGTTTCTCAAGGAAAACTCTTTCGGATGTTTAAATTCCGTTCTATGGTGAAAAACGCTCAGGCGAAAAAGAAAGAGTTGATGAAATATAACGAAAGAAAAGACGGGCCGCTTTTCAAGATGACGGACGATCCGCGGATTACGCGCTTCGGAAAAATTCTGCGCGGCACGCGCCTTGATGAATTTCCTCAGCTGTTTAATGTTTTAGTGGGGGATATGAGTTTAGTGGGCCCGCGCCCCCACGAACCGGAGGAAGTGAAAAGATATAAGGCCCACCACCGCAAGGTGTTGGCAATCAAGCCGGGGATTACCGGTATGGCACAGGTATCCGGCAGCTCCGATTTGAACTTTGAGGAAGAGGTGGGCTTAGACACCTATTACATTGAAAACTGGTCGCTTACCCTGGACACCATTATTTTATTTAAAACCTTCTTGGTCTTCCTGCGCTGCCTAACGCGAGGAGACAAAGAAGCCTGCTAGAAAGCTTGCAACACATAACCTTCCTTAAACTGACACCCGCGCTATTTAAAAAAACCGTAATATTGACTAATATATGAGTTTTGAAAACGAAGAGCTTTTAGCAAACCGAGTGAGGGAAAAAGAACTAAAAACGCTGAATAGGGGCGTATGGGCGGAAGAGCTGCGCAACGGCCAAGAATTACCACTTGGAGGGTCGCTTTTTAGCAGTGAGCTGACTACAAAATTAGAATTGGATTTCGAAAGCTTTAATGATCGGCTCGAAAATTTTAACGAGGAAAATATTAGGTCTCTATTCCAAAAAAACAAAAAAGCTTTTCTTGATTGGCTTGAAGAAGTTGGAGCGCAAATTGATCCTTATCTTTTTTATGTTTGCTGCCAAGTCCAAAACAAAACGCATAAACTTTTAGCGGTTGATCCAAAAAATAATGTAAGTTCTTTTGAAAGAAGAGAAGTATACAACAAAAACAAAAATAAACCCAAGCTGTCAAGCTTAATAGGAAAAACTGAATGCGGGGAGCGAGCAGCGCTGGGTCAGTATTTACTCCAAAAGGTTGGTTTGGAGTCAATCTATGTTGGGGGAGTTAGTATGGATGATGCAAAAGACAGCAATGAGTATCCGACACCACATAGTTTTGTCGTGATAAAAAATCGGGAGAATCCCCAAGAAACTATAATATTTGATATTGCGCGGCCTAAATCACAGCATAACTTGCCTAGATTGCTAAAGCCCGACGTGCCGTTTAACTATGAGTTATTGAAAGACAAAGAGGAAGTACTGGTTGGCGCGACTGAAGTTTTGCAAGGCAGGCGGCTATATTTTGGCGTGGGCGAACAAGTTGCCGGAGAGCATAACATAATCGGGAAAGGATAAGAACACAAAATGTATAATATTTATTTAACCAACGTATCCTATGTTAATTTTGTCCACTTTTTTCACATATGCGTAAGAAATGATAATTATTAGTCTTCACAATTTTAAGAAAGAAAGGTAATTTGTTGGCAAGCTAGCTAAACTAGCGAGAAAGTAGTAAAAAGGAAGACAAAAAATGAACAAATATTTACTCTTGTGGAATATTTGTTGTACCCCTGAGCTACCCCCCATGGACTATGAGTTAGATATCGTAGAGGGGAGGGATGAGGAGTTGATTGAATTGATTTACGAATCACAACACAAAAAACTTCTCAAAAGATTCAAAGAGAAAGAAACAGAATTCTCAGTAATGAGAAAGATTGGACTATCAGGGGAAATAGTAGTACGCCATCTAATCTTGCATCAAATTGCAAAATTATAGAACCAACACATAGGTTTGAGGGCGAAGGGCTGATTCATCCTATTCATTGAGTGTAGGGAATATTCTCCACACTCAATTTCTATACTTTGTCTCAAAATAAATTTATTAAATCTACAAAAGCTTTTTTCCTCTGTGAGTCAATTATATTTTTCTTGAACTCGCCTTGATATTTTTTGAGATTGTCTTTAATGGTTTCTTTGACCTCTTTTTTGAATCGGTCATGGTCATATAAATATTTCCAGTTGATGTTTTCCGCAAGGGACCTTCTGGCTATCGGATCCTCAAAAGACTGGACGTGCAGTTGCTGGATTTCTATTGGCCGCATATCTTTAACAAATTTTCCAATGGCGCTAATTCTTTCTTTCTCTTCGGCCATTCGCCACTTGCCAGCGACTTTGTCAAAAGTAATATAACCGATTTGAGCAAGATTGCGAGCTGTCCGAGCCTCCTTGTCAGCAGCGCGCATACCTTTAATCACTTCTAGCCCTGAAGTCATTAATTTCATTTCCTCTAAAGCCCTTCTTCTGGCCTCTTGGGTAACATTTTCTCTCTCGCTGGAGGTTAACTGATCCAAATTTTTTCCAAACTTTTCTTGGGATAGCGCATTATTATCGTATTTATCAATCATTTTTTGCATCAGATCGCCAAAATGTTTACCGGACACGGCAATTTTGCGGAGCAGAGCAATTTGCATGTCCGGACCGCCATCGCCTCGCCGAAACATAGTGATCATTTGCTCAAGAGTGAGGTCGGGAATTTTTTCCAGGTATTCTTCTTTGGCTTTTACTCTTCTCTCCTTTTCCGCTTTTGCCTCAAAACTTTCTTTCATTTCACCTTTTTTCTTCTCCTCCGCAAGATCACGAACTTGCAGAGTGTATCTACCGAGGAAATTGTCATTTGGGGTACCCATCATAACGTCCTTTTTTATTTTCACGCTAATTCTCTTTTGTTCCGCTTCGTCTTCGGTGACTGTTTTTGTGAAATTATTGATTAAGTCATCAATTTCTTTTTCGGTTTTATCTCTGTTTTCCCAATCATATTTAGCTTCAAAATCAGCAAACTTTTCTCGCAACTTCTGTAAGTCTCGGTTATTATCTAAAAGACCAATAGCCGCGTTATCGCTAGTTAATTCAACATCTCTTCTTTTTTGTCCCCGAATTGTACGGGGAGTGTCCCACAATCGATTTAGAAAGTTACGGCTAAATTCGCGTAAAGAATCACCAGATTGTTCAAAATACTCCTTCTCTCTATTACTCCAATATTTCGCAAACTCTTGTTTGATGGTCTGAGGAGTAAACAGGGCAAAACCCTTTCGCCATTTTATCATTCTCTCGTCTTTCTTTGCCATTTTTTGCTGTATGTATTCTATCTCTTTACTAAGATCTTTTGCTTTGGCTGTGCCTTCTCCCGCTAATGCTTTTTTCTTTTCTAGCCCTTCTATTTTTTTGCCGCGGAGGATTTGGAAGGCTTTTTTGCCCAACATAGTCGTTCTGCCCACGGCGCTAACGGCGTGGCCCCAACCACGGGCAATTTTACCAGGCAAGTTGCCAGTACTTTTGAGGAGCTGATCTAGACTTTTGGCGCCTTTGATGCCGAATTTATTGGCGATTAGGATGCCGGCCCAGATTACGGCGACCAGGACCAGCATCTGGAAGAAGCTGGCGAAATTTTGGGCTACCAAAGCGTAAAAGGCGTATTTCAAATCGTCTTGATTGGGGAGATTATTTCCCAGCTTATTTAATTCCTCAATATTCTTGAAATTGTCGGCGATTTTCTTAGCCAGCCAGAGGAAAAAGACCAAGATCGGTCCGGTGAATGCGTACTTGAAAAGACTTTCCAGCCACTCATTCCACCACTTTTCGGTTTGAGGGAGGACATAAAACAAAAAGGCGACGGGAGAAAGAATCAGGATAATCCAGAGGGCAATAATTCGAATCATTAAAATAAGCGCGACGGTAAGAAGGGTAATTACCAAAGCCAAAGCCACAAAAATCAAAAAGATTAAGTTTAAAACATCTTTTAAAAGCTCTCCGGTTTTGTCCCAGCCAAAAATTTTTGAGGCGAGATCATAGAGTCCCGAAAGACTCCCCGATCCGATTTTTAATTTTTCTTGAATTTTTAATAAGATTTCAGTACCTGGAGAGAAACCGGCCTGAATCTTATCGGGAGTAAAAATAGAATACATTATCACCTGAGAAACATCAATAATTGCTCCCGCCAACACCAAGCCGAAGTTGGTTAGTAGAGCCGCCATTACCAGCTTAAAAAGCAGCCGCCAAGTGTCCGCTTTCCGGATGATGGTCATAAAAGCGATGTAGAGAAGGAAAATAAGGTAGAAAATATTGCAGAGATTAGCCAGCGTTTGCGCCACGCTTTTCACGAAATCAGCGGTGGAAAGGCCGCCCAGTGCTTTTATTAGAGCGGGGTCTATAACCAACTTCAGGATGGATTCCGCAAGATAAACTAATCCGTAAGCGATTGAATAAAACAGCCATAAAACAATGTATAAAATCGCCAGTAAAACGCGGAGTATTTTATCGGGTAGCCAGCTGGCAATAGACCAAAGCGAAGAGCTGGCGTTTTTTGTGTCCAACTGTTCCTGTTGTTGGTTGTAGTCATTCGTTTCATTAACAATCTTGTCGTATTCTTCTTTGGAAAGATTGTCAGGAATGTCGCGTATTTTTTTGACCGTGGCTGTTCCACTGGCAAGCAAGGAATCAATCTGTCCTTGACTGTCAAAAATAACCTGGCGGGTTTGAGTGGAGCCAACTCCGTAGTTATAAGTGACCTCCGCTAAAATTTTGGCTTGAGTGGAACTAAAGATTGCCGCAAAAACCGCCAGCGCGGCAAGCAGGCCGAGAATAATTTTCTTTTTGGCGGATTTTTGGGAATTTGGAGTCTGGCTGGCCATTGTTTTAATTTGTTTTTGATTGTTTTTTATGTCTTTGCTCTGTTTAAGCGGCAAGTCGTTGGGGTTCTTCCTGTTGGAGTTGTTGCCCGGCTTGATTCCCGGAATCGGCAATGGCGGAGCCCTTCTGCTCCTGCTCTTCAAACCCCCTTTTTCGCTCCCGGATTTGCCTGCGAACGCGAATCCAGACGATAAAGACCGAAAGGGTAGTCAGAGGTAAAACATCAATAAAAGGAAGAAGATCGGCCAAGCCGAGGAGGCGCATAATCAGGCGGACGCGAAAGCTAATCTCCACCCGATATTTGGGGTCCAGATAGCCCGGAGCGCTTCCTTTTACGAGAATGTTGTACCAAATGACCGCCAGAGCGGCAATTTTTATGAGCTTGTCAATAAAGACCGGGAGCGAATCGGCAAAGTCGGTGGCTAAAGCGCAGGCGAAAAGGAGCGGAAAAAAAATTTTCCCCCCGTATTTTATGCCTTCCTCAAATTTTTCAATTTCTTCTTTCGCCATCGCCGCCCGCGCCTTGATCGTCCGGTAGCGCCCGAGGTTTGCGACTTTTTTTTCCGCCTCCGCTATTTTTTGCTTCTCCCATTCTTCTAATTGGTTTTTGTATCGCGGGTCCAGGTATTTTTCTCTAACCAAAAAACGACCTGCTTGCTCCAGCATTTTTTATTTTATGATTTACTGATGTAATAATATAGATAAATTACACATTTGTTAATTCTTCCGGTTTGCTTGTTTAATAATATTGAATATCGAAACCGATCTTATGGTTTCAAAGCACTAAATTAAAAATTCTAAGCTACAAATCGCGCTAAGCACCAAATCCTAAATTAGTGCTTGAGATTTAGAGTTTTTTGGAACTTAGCATTTTCAATTTAGGATTTATCAGATTTTATTTTCAAGAAGAACAATTATGTCTAAGTCCTTTGTTCATCTTCATGTCCATTCCCACTATTCTTTGTTAGACGGGATGGCGAAAATCGGAGAGTTAGTAAACCGGGCCAAAGAGCTCGGCATGCCGGCTTTGGCGCTTACCGATCACGGCAATATGTACGGGGCGATTGAGTTTTACGAGAAAGCCCGCGAAGCGGGGATAAAACCGATTATTGGCTGCGAAGTGTATTTGACGGAAGACCATAAAAAGAAAAACCAAGCCAAAAACGGGGAAAAATATCGCCACCTAGTCTTGCTTTCCAAAAACCAGACCGGCTACCGCAATCTTTTGAAGATTGTGACGATTGGCCATTTGGAAGGGTTTTACTACAAGCCGCGAATAGACAAAAAAATACTTAGAAGTTACGCGGAGGGGATTATTGCCCTTTCCGCCTGCGGTGCCGGGGAAGTCCCGCGGTTTTTGGAATTAGGAAAAATTGAGAAAGCCGAAAGAGCTGTTTGGGAATATCAGGAAATTTTCGGGAAGGGGAATTTTTATCTGGAACTCCAACCCCACGAGCAGTATAAAACGATAAATGAACGGCTGAAGGCGCTGGCGCGGAAAACCGGCGCTCCGCTAATCGCGACTTCCGATGTCCATTATGTGCGGCCGGATGACAAAGAGGCGCAGGATATTTTACTTTGCGTCCAGTCGGGGAAGAAGGTGGAAGATACAGACCGGCTGTCGCTGAGAGAATTTAATTTGCATTTTCGCACCGGCGAAGAAATCCGCAGCAATTTTTTGGATGTGCCGGAAGCGGTGGAGAACAGCCAAAAAATTGCTGCGGAGTGCAATTTGGAAATCCCTTTAGGCAAGTCGTTTCTGCCGGCCTTTCCCACCCCGCGGGAAAAGACCCCGGAATCCTACCTTTTAGAATTGTGCGACATTGGAATGCAGAGGCGTTTTGGCAAAAATCTAAAAGAGGCGGACAAGGAAATTCGCGAACGTTTTAATTACGAAATTGAAACAATTAAACGCATGGGGTTTGCTTCCTATCTTTTAATTGTGCAGGACTTCGTTAATTGGGCCAAGGGGCAGGGAATTGTAGTGGGGCCGGGTCGGGGCTCGGCGGCGGGCAGTCTCATTTCCTTTTTGCTGGGAATTACTGAAATAGACCCAATCAAATACGACCTCCTTTTTGAACGTTTCTTAAATCCGGACCGGATAAGCATGCCGGATATTGACGTGGATTTCGCGGACAACCGCCGCGACGAAGTGATTGATTACGTGGCGGAAAATTATGGACGGGAAAAAGTGGCGCAAATTATCACTTTTGGGACGATGGCGGCGCGAGCCTCAGTGCGCGACGTGGGCCGGGTTTTGGGCTACCCTTACGAACTTTGCGACCGGGTGGCCAAAATGGTTCCCATGATGATGAATTTCAAGGAAGCCCTTGCCGCGGCGTCCGATCTCCAGGAAATTTACGAAAAAGATCCTGCCATTACCAAACTTATTGACAACGCCAAGCGATTGGAAGGAGTGGCCCGCCACGCCTCCCGCCACGCCTGCGGCGTAGTGATCGCGCCGGAGGAGCTCACGAATTTCGCTCCCCTCCAATACGCTTCTAATGAAGACAAGACGGTTATCACCCAATATGAAATGAAATCAGTGGAAAAAGTGGGGCTTTTGAAAATGGATTTTTTGGGGCTTAAAAACCTGACGCTTCTACAAAACACAGTGAATATTATCAAACACCGCTACGGCGCGGAAATTGACCTGAGCAATATCCCGCTTAACGACCCCAAGGCATTCGCGCTTTTTCAAAAGGGCGAGACTACCGGCTTTTTCCAGTATGAGTCCTCCGGCATGCGCCGCTACCTTAGGAAACTGCATCCCACTTCTTTTGAAGATTTGATCGCGATGGCGGCTCTCTACCGCCCCGGTCCGCTTAACTCGGGAATGGTGGACGAATTTATTGCCCGCAAGCACGGAGAGAGAAGCATCCACTATGAACATCCTTCTATGGAACAGGCGCTCAAGAACACCTACGGCGTGATTGTTTATCAGGAACAGGTAATGCAGCTTAGCAAGGATATGGCTGGATTTACCGGCGGAGAAGCGGATACTTTAAGAAAGGGAATGGGCAAAAAAATTCCGGAGCTAATTTTGAAACTGCGGGAGGATTTTGTCAGGGGCTGTGTGAAAAATGGGGTGGGGAAGAGAATTGCCGAGAAAGCTTTTTCCGATATGGAAAAGTTTGCCCAATACGGATTCAATCGCAGCCACGCGGCCTGCTACGCCATGATTGGCTACCAAACGGCCTACCTCAAAGGGAATTATCCAGCGGAATTTATGGCGGCGCTCCTTACGGCGGACCAGAATGACATTGACCGGATTGCCATTGAAGTGGAAGAGTGCCGCCAGCTAGGCATTGCGGTTTTACCGCCCTCGGTAAACCAGAGTTTTGGCAACTTTACGGTAATTGATGAGGAAGAAAAAAAAGGAAAAGAAAAAAAACAGCTAATCAGGTTTGGGCTCAAGGCCGTAAAAAACGTGGGGGATCATATTGTGGAAATGATTGTAAGCGAGAGGCGAAGGAACGGAGAATTCAAGGGTATCGGCGATTTTCTAAAGAGGATTCAGGACAAAGACCTAAACAAAAAATCACTGGAAAGCTTGATTAGGGCGGGAGCGATGAAGGAGTTTGGCGAAAGGGGGCTTTTACTCTCCAATCTGGACCGGTTTTTGCAATTTCACAAACAGCAAACTGAGAAAGCGCAGCTGCAAGGGCTTTTTGGCGAGACGACCCACGACATTACTTTGGTTCCGGGGGAAGCGGCTAGTGACGAGGAGCGGCTAAAATGGGAAAAGGAATTACTGGGGCTTTTTGTCTCCGGCCATCCCTTGGATGAGTACCGGGAGTTGATGGAAAAATACGCGGCAGGAATCAGCGCGCTTACGATGAAGGATGATCGGAGGCCGGTCCGGGTGGCTGGAGTGGTGGGAAGAGTGAAGAAAATTTACACAAAGGCCAATGATTTAATGGTTTTTGCGGAAATTGAAGATCTGAGCGGCCGGCTGGAAGTGATTGTTTTTCCGCGTACTTACGCGGAGAATCAGGCGCTGTGGTTTTCGGGGGCGAAACTAGTGGTTGAAGGACGAGTCAGCACTAAAGACGACAGTATTAAAGTATTAGTGGAAAAGGGATACCCGCTTGCGGAATTTGCCAAAATGGCGGAGGAGGGACAAATAGCCAAGAAAGTTCCAAATTCCCCCGCCTACCGCCCGCCTGCCGGCGAGGCAGGGACGGGCAGGCAGTTTCAAGGAAATTCCAATAGTCAAACAAACGCGGCTGGTCCAGTCAAATCAAAGAAAAATCTTTTTAAAAAAGATAAAAGTGTGGCAACAAAGGGGCATGGAGGTGCTTCTCTTTTGGAAATCATCAAATCAGGGGAAGTTTTTCTCCATCTTGATAAGTCGCTTAACGCCGAGTTAGTGATTCCACGGTTAAACTTAGTCTTGGGTAATTCCGCAAAAGGGAAAATCCCGGTAATTTTGAAGATTAAAAATGGTGGAAAAAATGTCGTAAATGATTATAGGACGCAATATTTGGTAAAATTTACCGAAACTTTAAAGAAACAATTGGTGGATATTTTAGGGGAAGGAAGGGTGAGATGGGAAGGAGAATAAAGCGCAAAGTACAAAGTTACAAAAAATGGGAGGGGTATTTTTTTTGTAACTTTACACTTTGTATTTTGTAATTTAATTTTATGTATTTTAAGGCGCGTAGAATCCCAAAATTAGGCGTGGGGCTTGGCGGAAGCATAAAGAAGCCGCATTTATTAAGGGCGGTACAGGCCGGCCAGGCCGCAAATATCTTGAAAAAGTTAGGAAATGCCAGGAAACATTTGGAAGGGGTTCAGCTGGTTTCCTATCGGGACGGGATTTTGAAAATAAAGACTGCTTCCGCAGCGCAAAGGCAGGAAATTTATTTGCGGAAGGAAGAGACAATGGCAGAGCTGAAAAACAAGGGGGTTACGGTGAAAGAGATAAAGGTGGTAATATAATTGAATTAGATGGTTACAAAACTCCCCATTTTAATTTTTTTGTGGGACGCCCGCCTGCGCCGAGGCTTCGGCGGGCAGGTCGCCTGAGAGGCATTAACTGCAATGCGAGCTAGATACAAAAAAATTAAAAAAATTGAGTTTTGTAACCATCAGAATATCAAAATGTTAGAAATTCTTTCTAATGCCGTGCCGTATTTTTTTAGCGCTTTGCTCGGCCTTATTGCCGGCAGTTTTCTCAATGTCGTAATCTATCGCACCGAAAAGGGAAGGGGAATTGGCGGACGGTCGTTTTGCCCTCACTGCAGGAGGCAGCTCCCGTGGCAGGATAACATCCCACTTTTAAGTTTTCTCATATTGAGCGGCCGCTGCCGCTTTTGCCGCCGTAAAATCAGCCGGCAGTACCCTTTGGTGGAAGGCGCGACGGGCGTGTTGTTTCTTGGTATTGTTTATTTCTCACTTAATAATTATTGGAACGATTGGCTGGGCCATTTTTTCGGCGTATTAGGGACCAAAACGCTTTTAGAAAAAGTGGGCGTAAACGTTTCACTTGCGTCCCTTGACGCCGGATGGAAGTTTTTTGAACTGATTTTCGTTTTTGCTGTGGCGGCGGCGCTAATTGCTATCTTTGTCTATGATCTTAAGCATATGCTGATTCCGGATGCCTATGTTATCTGGGGAATTATTTTTTCTTTGGCGTTTAATTTTGTCGCGGACATTGGACTTTTTATCGGCATTTTAGCTTCCAAAAATCAAATTTTAATCTTGAAGATAAAGGAATACGCCGCTGGCCTTGCCGGATTAAGGGTTATCCCGCCGGGTTTTTTGGAGACTTTTTGGCTCGCGCCGGCGGATTTTTACGCGCGGGCGATTCATCTCAAGGCGCTTTTTTTTACGCCGGCGGAGTATCCGTATTTATCCCTTTTGGCGGAATCCCGAACGTTTGCGGGCCTCGCCGCGGGGATTTTTGCCGCCGGTTTCTTTTATTTTATCGTTTGGGTAAGCCGGGAGACTTGGATGGGCAGGGGAGATGTCCAGCTGGCGTTTTTACTGGGGCTTTTTTTGGGAGTTGGGAAGACGCTGGTGGCGCTCTTTTTTGCTTTCCAGACAGGAGCGGTGGTTGGCTTAGTTTTAATGCTTTTTGGCCGCGCCCAGATGAAAACCGCCCTGCCGTTCGGGCCGTTTCTCATTCTCGGTGCGTTTCTTTCACTTCTTTTTCCGTGAGGTTGACAAAAACAAAATGAAGGTTAAACTATAAGTGAACTTAAAGTTTAACCTTTTTAATTAAATCTTATGGAAGCGCAAATAATCGGCATTAAAAAATTACATAAGGATTTAAGAAGGATCTCCTGTGAGGCTTTGGCAGGCAGCTCCTTTATTGTAGTTAGAAGCTCTAAACCGGTTTTCCGTATTGAGCCTATAGGGAACTTGGTAAAACCGAGATATACCTTCAGAGATCTTGAAAAAATCAAATTTAAGTCTAAAGATAGAAATCTAAGCAAAAAGATTGATAAAATAGTGTACGGCGTATGAAAGTAATAGACTCGAGCGTGTGGATTGCGTTTTTTCACGAAAAAGACAGTCTGCATCAAAGGGCCAGAAAGCTTCTTGGGGGCATTGCTTTTCCAATTGCTGTGACAGAGTACGTAATTATGGAAACCTGTACCGTGCTTTCGGCTAAGAGCTCCAAGAAAATAGCCAATATGTTTCTAGCCGAAATTGTTGACAATGAAGACGTGAGGATTTTATTTTCGGCGGAAGATTTATTTTGGGAAACGGTCCGACGTTTTGAAAGAAGCTCAGGCAAGAATCTTTCATTTGTGGATGTTTCGCTTGTGTGCTTGAGCGATCAGTACCAAATAGTAACTTTTGACGAAAAACTTAAGAAGGTAATTAAGGGTTTAAAAATAAACAAATAAAGAAGGCGGGATAAATCCCGCCTGAAGTTGCCGACAACGCGCCCTACTTATCCCTATTCAATTCCTCATCAAGCCTGTCCTTGCGTATAACGTAGAACTCCCACACGACATTCATGAGGCGGGAGTCAGATATTTTTCTCTTCGCCAAAACAAGGACATAGTCCTCGCATTTTCCCAGCCATTTCCGGTACTTCTGCAACTCTTCGCTGTCTTGGCGGAGTTTACGGATGTTTTCCTTAAGCTCTTCTTCCTTCCCGTGTTTTTGGGCGTCCCTCGCCACTTGTTTATCTGAGTATTTCTTAATGGCCTCATCGAATTGCTCGTTTAGCCATTTGAGGTGGTCAAAGTATGCCCTTATTACTCTTGGAAACAAGAATTCAGGGGGTTGTTCGAACTTGAGCTGAGGCGACTTAAATCCCGTTGTCACCTCTTTTTTCTCAACAGGGATGCCCCCTTCTTTCTCAAGTTTGTCAATAACTGTCTCTCTGTGCAGCCAGAAATTCCTCCCCACATTTATTTCGCAGTTTACCGATATGGGAGGCAGGGGAACAATCAAGTGCCCAACTTGATCTACGGGAACCTGAAACAATTTCGGGTTGACATAGTAAGCCGGCGACCAAACTGGATTGCCTTCCTTATCAACTAAGGTCTCCAAACCGATCCAGCCGCCCCAAACTTCTATCGGGGATTTTGGCGGAGTTCTTTGTTGTTCGCCCGTGCTACTCAACTTAGATCCTATCAGGTGTAAGCCCCTGTCTATGCAGGTGGAGATAATTCCCCAGAAGACGCCGATCAGGACGATCAGCGCCACGATGTAGATTTTCCAGAATCTGTTCATAAACTCCTCCTTATGGGTATCGGGTTGTTGGGTTTTCCGCCAGGGGCGGATATCTTTTTTGGCTAAGGAATATGTTTTATAAAGAACCTGTCGCCCCGGAACTTGAGCCGCAAGTTCCAATCAGGCAACCTTTTATTATCAAAATAACTACGGTTTTGTCAAGACAAACGCAGTTTTTGTTGTCCAAAAGAAAAAGGGACAAGGCGGGGAGCCGTAAAAAGTAACGGCTGGCACCTTGTCCCTAAGGGTCAGATCTTTATCGGCATCGGCCGGTTACGGTTAGGTCCCGGCTTGGGTCTGCTGGGTTCGGTGGGCGTTGTCGTTGTGGTGGATGGATCTGGTCTGGGTCCACCACCACCCCGGAGGTAATCAAATACCTCCCGGTCTGATGTCCCTGAGCGAACCCTGTCAAAAACCTCCTCTGCCGGCGCAGAGGTGATCAGGTTCGTAGTGGATGGCAACAACGGCTTGGTCAGCCACCACGTTCCTAATGTGAGAGCAACGCACAAAAGAAAGAACACGAAACCCAACACCGCGATTTTTTTCATGGTTTTTCCCTCCTCGTCTTGTCTGGTCTTGTTCGTAGGAACCCAAAGTGTTATAGCTTAACACCTTGGGTTCCTACGAACATTTTTTAAAGAACTTGCCCTTTTAACAACCCTTAATTATCAATTTTTATTCATTTTTGTCAAGGTTTTTTGGGTATGTTCATGCAATTTTTTTAACAGAATATAGCCCCCTCATTTTACAGGAAAAGGAGCTTTGGATGGAGTAGAGCAAAATAAACAGCTGATCTATTTTTTAACCAGGGGTAATTCTAGGGTAAAGGTACTCCCTTTATTCTTCCCGGGGGAGGTGGCGTAGAGGTCGCCGCCCATGGCGCGGGCCATCTGGCGGGAGATGTAGACGCCGAGGCCGGTGCCACTGGTATTTTATCCATGACTACTTTCGGTGTCAACCCCCTCTTTTATCTCCCCCCTCTATCCAAAAGGGAGAAAACTTTGGAACTTTAGTGCATGCCTATAGAGATTTTATTTGTTTAACTTCTAATAGTTTACCGCCGATAAAGTCTTTGATAATTGCTTTTACACCTTTTCTAAATTTTAATTTCTTATCCTGGAGCAATTTTTTTGGATCAACCCAATATAATTTTTTAAATTCTCGCAGTCGACTTCTTTTATTATCTATTGGGATTGCCTTGAAAGCGAGACCCAGGATGCGGTTATTCGTTTTTGACGAAAAAAACTCATAGACTCCAATCAATCCTAGGATTTCAATGCTGTAACCAACTTCCTCCCTAGTTTCCCTCAAGACTGATTTTAGTAGTAGTTCACTCTCCCTGGTCTTTCCTATGGGTACCGTCCACAAACCTTTTGCTTTTTCGTAAGCTTTATTATTTTTTTCTTTGAAGATTAGTATTTTACCACCCTTTACTACAATTGCTGCGACACAAACTTGAAGCTTGTTGCCGACAATCTCTTTAATCTTAATAAATTCTTTGAAAGCGACAGCTAACCAGGGGACATATCTTCCACCATCGAATTCAATAGCATATCCCAGATCGTCAAAAGAAACCCAGCGATGATCGGAAATTTCTCGGGGATTGGAGTTAATACTCCCATTAAACTTGCCAATCAGTAAAGCGCAAATTTCATTTTCTGAGCCAATATTTTTGTATGCGGCTTTATAATTGAATTTTAATAAGTAGTTTAGCTTACAACTTATCCCTAACTCTTGCTTTATTCGTCTTTCGCCGGCCTCCACGTAACTTTCGTTTTCAAGAACGTGAGTAGAACAAGACGACTCCCAGTGTTTTGGCCAAAGTTTTTTGTATGTGCTTCGTTTGGTTATCAGTATCTGGTTTTTATCGTTTATAATAAATATTGTTATGGCTCTGTGAAGAATTCCCTTAACCTTATGGCAGATATTTTTATCCATAGTTCCCAACTCATTATCGTTTTTATCAACGATTACTATTTTTTCTTGCTCCCAAGTCGCGTTCATATTTTTTTATAAAATAAATAATTTTTTAATGAGAATTAAAATGGATAAACATAAAAAACCTGAGAAGAATTTATTTCGAGAGTTTAATCGAGCTTTTGAAGAATTCACGAAGCCTCTGATAAAAGAATATATCGGAGAAGTAAAAGAAGCAAGAGCGCTATCATACACAATTAAATCTGGCAGAAATCGGTTTAGATCAGGATTGCCGTCTTTACTTCTCAATGACTATAGCAGAGGAGCTTTAGTGGGGGCAATTTCAGAAATATCTTGGTCAGCTATTTTAATATTAGACGACATTGGCGATAAAACTAGGATACGTAGAGGCAAGAAGGCTGTCTGGTTGAAGTTTGGCTTGCTGGAAGCAGTTCATGCCGCTGCTCTAGGGTTTATTATTTCCGAAGAATTGGCAGTAAAAAACTTTAGCGAACATAAGGAAATCAAGCTAACCCTACATAAAGCGATAAAAATGACGTTAAAAGCACAGATAGAGCAAAATAACTTTTCGTTTGATAAAGCATCAACCCATTCCTTGTTGAACAATTACCTAAGGAAAACAGCCCTTGGGAGATGGCCTCTTGAGGCAACAACAATAATTGATGACTCATTGAGTGAAAAAGAGAAACGGGAAATAGTCGGGTTTATCAAGATAATGGGCATCGTAGGGCAGATAAAAAATGACTTGGATGATTTCGGAATCTATTATGATGACAATGATTATGAACCTAAGATGAAAGACTTGGAGGGAGAAACTATTAGTTACCCGATAGCCGTCTTTTTTAACGATGCTTCAGAGAAAGACAAAAAAGAATTTGTAGATAATTATTGGGGAAAAGCCATTGGCAAAAGACGGGCAGAAAAAGTCATGCATGTCTTAAATAGGTATAAAGTCATTACCAAATGCGAAAAAAAGATAAAAGACGAGATTTCAAAAGCAAGATTCTTAATTGGGGAATCCCCAACCAGGTATAAAAGTTTACTAACAGAGTGGGTGAAAAGTTACGTGAGTTAGTTTTTATAAGTAACCTCTTTACATATTTTTACTTTGTGATTTATTTATTATTAGTCCTTTAAAGCCTGAGTAAAACTTCTGTAAGGAGACGAAGCAAAATTATCAAGTTCAAAAAAGGAGGGCAAAGGATTATGGAAATTCTGCTTGTAAACCCAGGGGAGAAGTCTCCGTATCCAGCGATGGGGCTTGCCGAACTAGCAGCCTTTATCAAAAACCATGGTTTTTCCGTAGGAATTGTTGATTTTTCTAGGCCTGAAACAACAGAAGAAGATATCACGGATTCCGGAGCCAAAATTGTTGGCATTTCAGTTCCTTGCGGCCTTGTGGCTAGGGGATTAGCGCTCGCAAGTCATGTTAAAGAGAATATGAACGCGAGCGTAGTTTTTGGAGGATACTACCCCACTTTCTGCTATTCAGAGTGTTTAGCCAACGACAACGTTGATTTTTGTGTATTGGGCGAAGGAGAGTTGCCCTTTCTCAAATTAGCAAACTTATTGCTAAGACAAAAGGGAACCTTACGAATGGTGCCGGGGATTGCCTACAAAGGAGAAGAAGGGGTCGTTGTTAATAAAAGAGTAACTGTACCGAATCTGGACTTCTTGCCTGATCCAGCCTTCGATCTTCTCTTCTTGGAGCGGTATCCGCAAAAAGAAGAAGGAAAGCTCGTTGCAACATTATCAACAGGGAGAGGCTGCTCTTTTGGTTGTATTTATTGCTCCCAATCGGCTTTTTGGGAAAGAAGAGTTAGGTTCAGAAGCGTCAGTAGGATACTCCAAATATTGAATACTCTATTGGGCAGATACCCTGCAAATTACTTGAGAATACTGGATGATATTTTTCCTATGAGGCCAAGAGTTTCTTTAGAGATAGCTTCGATGTTAAGTGCCAAAGGGATTGATTGGGAATGTCAAGCAAGAATTGATGTTGTCGAGGAAGAGTTGTTAAAGGAGTTCTCAAAGAACCGACTCGATAGAATTTTCTTCGGAGTCGAGTCTGGGTCTCCCAAAATCCAACAAATACTAGGCAAGAAACTGGATCCGGATAAAGTCAAAAGAATAATTTCTGCAGCCAAAAAGCTGGGGTTAAGAGTAAAAGTATCTTTTCAGCTGGGCACGCCAGGTGAAACGAGTGAAGATGTTGATATGAGTATAAAACTTGCAAGGGAACTAGAAGCTGACGATATCGCTTTGTTTGTTTCAACGCCATTTTTTGGAACGCCACTCTACAATATGGCTGTTGAAAAAGGACTCATCACATTGTTGGATCCTGATGATTGTGATCCTTCCACGGTTACTATGGGGACTGGTGAATTAAGCGCAGAATCGGTCAAAAGGGAGGCCGAGAGGTTTCTTTGGGAAGTGCCTAATTCAACTTGGGGTCACCATTCAAAAAAGGGACGAATTCTCAGGAGCCTATTGTAACAAGAGATGAAGGATGCGGTGTTTCTTTATAAAGAGCACCGCATTGTGTTTAATGGGTATGCTTATAAGTGTAATTGTAACCAAGGCGCTGTTTTTTCTATTGCTTCACCAGCGGCAATTCCCATCCTACGCTAATAGGCTTTGGAATGGCAGGGAGGACGAAGATGCTGATCTATTTTTTAACCAGGGGTAATTCTAGGGTAAATGTACTCCCTTTGCCTTTGCCCGGCGAAGTGGCGCACAGATCGCCGCCCATGGCGCGGGCCATCTGGCGGGAGATGTAGACGCCGAGGCCGGTGCCGGTGATATTGTCTATTTTGTTATCAATTTCTCCTTCTTTCTCTCTTTTAACTATAAAGGACGATCCCGTTTCCTGTTTCTCATTTTTCGTTTCTCCTTTTTTAAACTTCTCAAATATTTCTTTCAGTTCCTTTTCGCTCATGCCGATTCCGTTGTCGGCAACGCTTACGCGCACCCCGGCGCCGTTTAGAATTTTGGTGTTTTTCGCTTTACCGACCGGCCTTGCCAACTCGCAGCGGGAGACGCTGACGGTTATAGTTTGTTTTTCAGCCGTATTGTTCTGCCCTTCATGAAGGGCAGGGGAGTATTTCACGGCGTTGTCAATGAGATTGGCGATAATTTCGGCCACCTTGCGCTTGTCGGCAAGGGCGATTAAAGAGCTTGCCCTGAGCGAAGCCGAACGGGTTTTGGAAGGAGCGGTGTATTTAAGCAAGAGATTTTTGCTTTTGGCGTGGAGCTGCATATTATCCACTATCTCTTTGATGAGAGGCGGGACGTCCACCTCTTCAAATTCGTATTCCAGCCGGCCGGCTTCCAGGCGGGAAGCGTTGAGCATATCTTCCACCAAAAGCACCAGTTTTTCGTTGTTGACATAGAGTTTTTCCACCGCTTCGCGCTGGCGGAGAGGGATTTTTCCGAAGGTGTTTTCCAAAATGAGGGAGGCGTAGCCCTTCACCGAGGTGAGGGGGGTGCGTAGTTGGTGCGAGGCAATGGAGACGAATTCGGATTTGGCGGCGTCAATTTCTTTGAGTTTGGTGTTTAAGATTGCCAGCTTGCCGGAAGCGAGCCGCAATTGTTCGGTAAGGGAAACATCTTCTTTGATGGCGCGAAAAAGCATATACCCAAAAATCGTTACAAGGGCAAGCGTCACGCCAGTAAGAATCTGATTACTCAACTCCTGCACAATGAAAAACTGGGAAAACACCCCAATCCACACCGTAACGGTAAGGAACTGAGCTGCAATAACTTTAATATCGAAGGCTTGATATTTAATGATTAGATATGAAAGAAAAGCTAAAAACACCAGCATTCCGAATAGTCCATATTGCTCCACAGAATAGTCACTAAATACCCCATAGTCCACTAAGAGACTTGCTAAAAAACCTGTAAAAAAGAGTGATAGTAAGAAAAAACTGACGCCTCCGAGCAAGAGTAAAATCTGTTTTCTAAAAATAGTTTTAATTTTTAAATAATTGGTTATTGAAACAATAGACATCCATATAAAAATCGCTAATCCTGCAATATAATAATAATTTGTGAAATATCTTCCTTCTTGGGTTATGCCACACAGTTTTAAGTCAAAAACATTTAGATTATATTTTGATGATGCGAAAAAAATGGTTGGCGCAAGAAACAACGATAGAAAAATTTTTGTTTTTAAACTAATATCACGCTGTTTTATAAAAAGGTATACTAGATAGAAAGAGAAAAAGAATGTCAGAAGATACAAAATTCCAAAAATTGACCAAACAAACATTATAATGCTGGTGTCATTATTAGTCCAAGTAATAAGTAAGACAAAGCATGACAAAGAGAACGTTATAGATAAAGTAAACAAAATTTGCGAAATTAATGCTTTCTTATTTTTTATGAATATAAAAAATCCCATCAATAACGATAGCAACATCGCAGGTATATGAGAGAAATAAATAAGAGAAGGAGTCGTACTCGCAAAAACTAGAAAATGTGGGGTTTCAAAATCTAGGCAAAGCATTTTAATATTTTTTTGTATTTAGAATATCAGCAAAAGAATTAGTTATATTTTAAACCTAGAATAAAAAATTTAAAAGATAATAGATAAGAAAATGCAATTTTTCCCAAAAAATTAGGGAAAAAGATTATTTTGTTCTAATCTGGTATGTGTATGATAGAAGTAAGCACAATATATTTAAGCTTTTATGCGTATTCTTTTTGTTTCGCCAACCGATGCCCACGGAGCAAGTCTCTGCTGTAAGCTCAAGGGGGAGCGAAACCACGTAAAGTGGTTTATAAAAGATAAGAATAAGGATATTAGGAAAATCTTAGAGGGTGTTGTTGAAAAGATTGACGACCTGGACAAAGGGGTTAGTTGGGTTGGCAAAGAAGGGCTAATTGTTTTTGATGATGTTGGCATGGGAAAAGTTCAGGATGAATTGAGGAATGAAGGATATTCTGTAGTGGGAGGCTGTAAGCTTGGAGATAAATTAGAAAAAGACAGGCAATATGGGCAGAAAATTTTTAGTTTTGTCGGTATGAACGTTTCCCCATCGACCACCTTTTACGACATAAAAGAAGGCATTGATTTTTTAAAGAGCAACCCTGGTCCATGGGTAATTAAACAAAGCGGAGACAGTAATAAAACTTTAAATTACGTAAGCAAATTTAAGGATAACCGAGATCTGATAAGCCTATTAGAAAATTATAAATGTAGTTATTACACAAATAAAAATTGTTCTCAATTTGATTTGCAAAAAAGAATTAAGGGTGTAGAGATTAGCATAGCAAGATATTTTAACGGGAAAAATTGGGTTGGACCGATCGAAATTAGTTTTGAGTACAAAGATTTTTTTAACGGGGGAGTTGGCCCGAAGACAGACGAGATGGGTACTCTTATGTGGTACTCGAATGATGAAAAAAATAAAGTATACTCAGAAACTTTATCAAAGCTCAAGGAGTATCTTGCGAGAATTAATTTTCGTGGCGACATTGCAATAAACTGCATTGTTAATCGAAGAGGAGTTTTTCCCCTTGAGGCTACTGCAAGATTTGGATACCCAGCTACTCAATTGCAAATGGAGATTCACAATTCTTCTTGGGCAGAGTTTCTCAAGGCTGTTGCTGATGGGAAAAATTTTAATCTGGGGTGGAAGAAGGGATTTGGAATAGTTGTTCTTGTGGCGGCTCCACCATTCCCTTATTATCGGAATATGTTTACAAGTTTTTCTCCAAAAGGGCTAATGATATATTTTAAAGATAATTTTAAGATCGGAGATCAAAAACATATTCACCTCGAAGAGGTAGCAAGGAAAAGGACCGGAGAATATTACATTTGTGCAAATAGCGGATATATTATGCACGTTTCTGGAGTAGGAAAAACAATTAAGGAAGCCAGAAAGAAAGTCTATTCGATTATCGAAAAAGTAGTGATACCAAAGAAATATTACCGAACAGACATCGGGTTAAAATTTATCAAAGAGGATAGAAAAAAACTTAAAGAGTGGGGGTATCTGTAGTATATTTTTTTTCTAATTGGATCTCCATATAGTCACAAGGCTCTTCTGGCTTGTAATATTTCCATCTATCAATCCGCCTTTTATTAATTATTCTATCACCATATCTCTTTTCTAAGGAATTGCTGAAACCATTACTAACTCTTGCGTGCAATATTAGTTTATTTGATCCTCTGACAATCATCTCACTTTCCATCGCATCAAACAATGTTGATGAGAGTCCCATTCCTTGATAGTCTGGATCTATTTCGATTGTAATCATATAATAAGCGGAGCCCTCGACTATTTTAAGTTCGGGATCATCTTCCAGCATCTCATTTATGAGATTGTTATTGTATGGTTCCAAAAGGACCAATCCAATTAATTTTTTATCCCGGTCTTTGGTTCTGAGAATAATTTTTATATTTTCGGGTTTGGATAACTCTTGCTCATAGAAATCCTCCGAGAACCTCCAACTTTCAGGGATGCAAGAATTTTCAAGATTAATAATTTTTCTAAAAATCTCTTCATCAGGCTTGTCTATCGTTTCGACTTCAAATTGATTGAGCTCCAATTCTTTCTCCAAGAGGTTTTTTTGCTCGTTGTTGTTTGCCACATTGCTTAGATTATTCTAGCGGATAAATCATAATCCCAATTTATTAAATCCGCAACGGTGGAATGATTTTTTTTAAAAGGCGGCGTTGTTGGAACAACGCCGCCGTCAGGGTCATTTACTAAAAAATGTTTGCGAGATCTTTGAACCAAGTTTCCCAGGCCCACTCTCCTCCATAGAGAACCCCGCAAACTAGTGGCCACCATGTGATGGCGCTAAGGAAGAAGCTAAACAGGAAGATTTTTTTGTCTCTCCGGCTCAGTTCGTTGAATTGATACGCTCCTTCCCGCATGAATATGGTTGCCATAAAAGCATCAAATTTGAATGTGATGTAGACAAAAGCCAACCACTTGCTACCTTTTAAAAAACGCGAAGCGAACCATCCAACCTTTGTATCTCCCTTTCCTTCGCGAATCTCTTTTATCTTCTCGATTCCGAACCAGTCCTTTTGAGACCAATCGTAAAAACGAAAAGTCAGGCAACAAATTGTGAAAGAAGCTATTACCGCAATGGAAACGCCAAGCAAAACGCCAAACTTCACAATAATGAATGGGTAGATCACGTAATTAAACGCGGCCTCCACGGCGCTATTGCTAGTCCATCCAATAACAGTAATTCCCAGCTTTTTCAGTTTTTCCCAATGGGCCGCGAAGAACGCGGCGCATCTCTTCAGCCACTCAGCGAAAACGTTCATCGCGGCACCTCCTACAGAGATTGTTCACGAGTTAACCGGGTAGACCGGGTTCTCGCGTGGACCGAGCGAAACTCGGTTTTTTCAAAGAACTTGCCATTACGGCAACTCTTAATTCTGGCCATTTATACAAAATTGTCAAGCAAAATCGGGGTTTCGGGCTAAAATCTCCCCTCTATTCTATTATTGATGATCCGAAAAAACATTGTAGCTTTAAAAATATAAAAGACACCCGAGATTTATACAGGCAGGGTTGGGGTTAACCCAGTTTGGCCGATGTAATCGATGTTATTTTTATCGCAATAGTCAATAATAAACCTTATTTTTTCTCTGTCGGCTTGGAACGACAAAATCTTTACTTACCCAGGGAAATGATGTTTCCTCTTTCGGAGAAAGAACCCATAAATTTGTTAGCTGAAACTGAATAGTTTTTCCAGCTATATGTTTTGTATGGAGAAGGGTGGTGAAGATAAATACTCTTAATTTTCCCTAGTTTTTCGGTTATCCCGAATATAACCGCCAAGTGACCCCCTCGCGGTACAATATAAACTGATCCATTTTCTTCTTTATATTCTTTTCCCACCTCAAAACCATGCGATATGGATGCTATCACCAGTCTGTTTTCCTCCAAGTGGTTTTTAATTTTCTCTAGATCTCCTCCGATACTTTCCCGGCTAGCTTTCAAGCCCAACCTGGTAGCAATTTCTACTAAACCATCGTGTATCCAACCAACATTTTCTTTATAAGCGTGGATTTGCAATCCCATATTAATTAATTCCTTTGTTCTTATCTTGAGATCCGGAAGAAAAAACCTCACTGCCATTTCAATACAAACTATTCCACAGTCTCTTTTTGACCAGTGTTCGGCTTCAGCTAAGTCTTTAAAGCCTAGAATCTGATAATTATCTGTATCGTATAGTTGCGTAACAAACGGAACGTTCTCAATAATAATGCTTTCTGTTTTTTCTCTCTCATTTCCATCGTTGAGATTTGATTTTTCGTAACCCATATAGAATTATAATTTTGAATAACCGGCGTTGTTTAGTATCCAAACCAGTAATTCATAGTAGCTAAAATTCGCGAGCCGGGCGGAACAAGCCAAATTACTTTTAGGGTAGATGCCGGGCACACTGTTAATTTCCAGCAGGAAAAGCTGGCTATCCTTTTCGATAAAATCAAGGCGGGCAGCGCCTTTTATATCCAAAAAATCAGAAACCTTTATAGATATTTCTCTAATCTTCTCCGCGTTTGCTCCGCTATATTTACTATATTTGTATAGCCCTTGATACTTAGCTGCTTCATCGTAAAATTCTCTCTCCCTGGCTATAAAAGATACTATTCCCAAAGGGTAAAATGACCCCTTTTGTTCAAAAATCCCCATTGTTAAAAAATTTCCGTCAACGAACTCCTCGACAAAACATCCATTTTTTGGCCTAATTGTGTCAACTATTCGCATGCCCTTACTACTACCGCCTCTGATTTTTTTATAAATGAATCTAGTTTGTTTTTTGGATAATTTATCCTTATCAAGATTGTCTAAAGGACAATTAAATCCTAATTTCTTGGCAATCGATTTAAAATAAATTTTATCCATTGTAACGGCAGAAGCGTAAACCCCAGAAAACGTATAGGGTACTTTTAGATAATCTAAAATTGCTGGGAGATGACCGCTTTCCCCAAAGGAACCATGGAGGCAATTAAAAACAAGGTCGACTTTTTTATTTAGAAGGGGGATAAAATTTCTTTGCGAAGGATCAATCTTGATCGTTTTAAAACCGTTTTTTTTAAGCTCTTTGTAAACCGAACTACCACTTTCAATTGAAGTTCCCCTTTCCTCAGAAAATCCACCGTAGATTATTACTATTCTCTTTTTCCTTAATTTATTTTCAACTTCTTTGAAATTTTTTCGGAAAAACTCCACAATTTTTAAGTCGTTATTTATCAGCGGCATGGGTTTTTGAAGTTATGTTATAAGAATAATCATCATTTTAGATTATTTCTACACTAAAAAATTTTTATTGCAAGCATTTGACAGGTTTTCTTACAAATTTTTAGAAATGTCCTATTTTTAGGATCATAGGTATCTCTTTATTTCTCTTTCCAGAGAATCGTGGAAGTTTCGGACACGACCAAGAGAACTAACTTTTTCTGTTTCATTAAAGTATAAATAATCGCACTTTACTGAAATAGTAATATTAAATAACCACGGTTTTGTCAAGCGTTTCGGCCAGTTTTGGTCTATTTTTCATCTTTTCATTTCCCGCTTTTTCACTTTTTGCGTTTTGAAGACGTCAGTGATTAGAAATTCAAATAATTGGCGGGCTTTCAAGGACAGCGCCTTGCTATAAATTAAGTATTAGCAAAGAAGCCAAACAACCTTTTCTGGTATTTATTTTGAAACCTTTTTTTGTATAGTCAAGCAAAATTGGTTAACGATTGTTAACTATTGACTAAATGGTTAACATAAATTAAAATACTCCCATGATAAAAAAACATTTCACTACTGCCGAAATGGCGAAAATTTTGGGAATCAGCCGGATCGCCGTGTTTAAAAAGATAAAGTCGGGCAAGTTAAAGGCGGAAAAAATCGGTCGGATCTATGCCATTGAGAGGAAAAACCTTCCAGATATTTTTAAAAAGGAACCGTCCGAAAAAGAGAAAAAAGAAATTGAAAAATCGGTGCGGAAAACGGTCAAAGAATACAAAGAAACACTAATTTTATTAGGGAAGGAATGAAAATAAAACCGCTAACCATTTTTGAAATCAAACACGTAACCCATATTCTGGCGAGGGAAATGATGCGCTGGGACGAACCGATCCCCGATTTTAATTCACGCTTTCCGGGGATATTAGAAAGCTGTGTGGCGGTTCCATTTCAAACTTTTGGGAAAAAATTACTGTACCAGGGGCTTTTGGGCAAAGCTTCCATCTTGTTTTATTTAATGATAAAGAACCATCCTTTCGAAAATGGCAACAAGCGGATAGCCATGACCACCTTGTTTTATTTTCTCTACAAGAACAAGAAATGGGTGAAAGTCGACAACAGGGAATTATACAATTTTGCCAAGTGGGTGGCGGAAAGCAATCCAAAATTAAAAGACGAAACCGTAGCGGCCATCAAGAAATTTATTGACACCTACCTGATTAGCTACATTAAGTAAATTTCCAGAAAGATCGCCAATGAGGGGGATCCCTGTCGTCATTTCACAAATTTTCAAGGACAGCGCCTTGCTATAAATAATGGAATGCGCTAGGTGCGAACTAAAGTTTTATTGCCGAGGGTGCCCAGCTGTTTCTTATGGGCAATATAGCGGCGATTGGAGAAAAAAAGATCCTCAGTGTTGGAGAAGTTTATGACAAAAAAAGAGGCGTCATTTAAATTCAAATAAGTCACGCCTCATTCTCAAAATTTACTATTTTTAAATATGATGAACAGAAAAAGACTCTTAGATGTTGGCTGCGGTGAAGCTATAGAGGCAATTGATTTTGCTAAAAAGGGATTTATTGTTTTTGGAGTTGAAAAAAACAAAACTATTTTTGAAGCGGCTAGGAGGAACATCAAGAAAGCTCATCAAGAAAAAAGCATAACCTTAATAAATAAAAATATAAGGGATGTTGATTTAAATATAAAATTTGACTTGGTTATTTTCTCTTACGTGTTGATGTTCATGTCCAAAAAAGAAGCATACGATCTCATCGAAAAATACTACGAGAAGCTTAGGCTAGGGGGGGAAATAATTGTCAGAATGCTTATGTCAGATGACAAAACAGTAAAAAATATGAGGGAGAAGAGAAAAACAGAAGTATTTTTCCCGACGAAAGAGGAGTTGAAATTATTAGCAGAAAAGTTCCACGCAAATCCAGATTTTAAAGTTATTCGGGATAAACCTCATGGCAAAATGAAATATAAACACACTCACTCAACGGGACATTTTAGAATTAAGGGGAGTTGTTGATCTTGCAACGGGGTATTTAATTTTTATAATGGTGGAAAGTTCCGATGGTGGCGAGGCGGACTCGCCAAGCATATAAGAAGTTTAAGGGTTTCTTAGTTTGCGCCGCGATGGAGTTCGCGGCACGCTTCAGCCAACTCAGCTTGCCGTTCATCGCGGCACCTCCTACGGAGATTGTTCACGAGTTAACCGGGTAGACCGGGTTCTCGCGTGGACCGAGTAAAACTCGGTTTTTTCAAAGAACTTGCTATTACGGCAACTCTTAATTCTGGCCATTTATACAAAATTGTCAAGCAAAATCGGGATTTTTCTTACAAATTTTTAGAAATGTCCTTGGGGGTACCTTCCAGGGGTTTACTCCTCGGCGGAGCAGTCGCAGGAGGATTCTTCGGCGGATTCTTCCTCGCTGCCGGCAGTGTCTCCAGCCGTTTCTTCGCCTGCGCCAGTTTCAGCTTCAACCTCAGGAGTTTCAGGTTCCGCTGAATCCACGTCAGTTTCAGTCTCTTTTTCCGTCAAAGGCGAATCCGCGTCTTCTCCTTCACAACCGCATTCCTCCGGCGGGTTTTCCGCCAGATATTCTTCCGGATTATTGCATGACTCTCCCTCGGGAACATTTTCTTCGGTGCAGTATTCAAATTCACATTCTTCCTCACCTTCTTCACAAATCAAAACTTCGGGGCATTCGTTGTTCTGGGCATCGCAGGGCGGAATGTTTTTGGCGTTTTTCCTGATGATTTTGTAGTAGTTTACGCGTTCTTCTTCGGGAAGAGCGGCGCATTCCGGATCTTCCGGGTCCTCTGGATCGCATTCATAAACGAAACAGGCTTCCAGAGCCGGATCGCATTCCTGCTGGGCGGAAATGATGTAATCGCGTTTTACCATGATGCGCCAATAAGTAACCGCCACTGACCCGGCGATCAGCAAGCCGAAAACAATGAAGAATATTTTATTGGCCATACTTGAGTTTAATTTTGGGTTTTTGGGTTTCATTTTAAGTTTTAGGGCTCAAGTCTTTTTCCATCACCACTCTTTTCACAAACTCCTTTTCGGGAGGATGAGGCAGATTAAGCGGCAGCTCAATAATAAAACTTGAGCCGCGGCCCTCGCCGGCGGACTCGGCCCAAATTCTGCCTTTATGGGCCTCAATCATTTTGCGAACCACATAAAGTCCCAGTCCGGTGCCCACCACGTTTACCTTGCTGCCCTCGCCGGCGCGCACGAATTTCTTGAAAAGGTTTGCCTGCTCTTCTTTTTTGATCCCGATGCCGGTGTCGCGCACTTCCACCCTTGCCCTGTACCGTTCTGGCGCGGGACGATTCATATCTACCGTTTTTTTCGCTTCCACCGTTACCCC
>VGKB01000001.1 GCA_016867255.1 Candidatus Moraniibacteriota bacterium | reverse complement strand
GTTTTTATTTGCGATGTAAAATTCGCAGTCAACCTGGCGTCTTTACTTCGATATGATTTAATAAAAGTAGCCGAAGCTAATATGGCTTTAGTAGGAAAAGATGAGAAGAAAGATGTGGTGTACGCTTATGTAAACAGCGTTGAATTTAAGCAAAGAATCCAAGTAATTGCAGAAGCGTTTACAGAAATGAACAACGACATAGAAAAAGAAAAAAGAGCATATCAGGCCATTTGGGCAAAAAGAGAGAAACAGGTTCAGCGAGTTCTTGATAACACTTTTGGAATTTATGGCGACTTGAAAGGCCTAACTGGAGGCACGATTCAGGAAATTAAAATATTGGAGCTGGGAAGCGGAGAAGAGTCAGAAACGGTTTAATTAAAAGTAGGAATATGACAAATAAAACGGAACAATTAGAGCAAAAAAATGGATTGGCCTTTATAAAAGAAGTTGCCAAGTATTTTATGGATTTTTTGGAAACAGATTTCCATAAAAGAAAAAATCCAAAAAGAAGCATTCAATTTAGGAGTAGCAATAACTTGCTTGTTGGATTAAATCTCAATAAATATCCTTCTTTTAATAATCTCGTAAACAAAGCGATAAACCACGCATTTGATAAAAATACTCTCAATACAATTCAAAAAGGGGTTTATAGAACAAATATCCCGAAGAATTTACTGGATTTAGTTAAATTGCAGACGGAAAAAATAACTGGCAAACAAATTACTAAAATCCTTGAACAAATCGCCGAGGAAATAGAAAAATCAACCACTTTATACAAAAAAGAATACGATCAAGCGTTGAATACTTCCCTTGAAGCTGTCGCCAAAATTTTAAAAACAGATTTAGTTTTGCCATTTATAAGCAATATTGAAAAACCTTTAGAGAATTTAAACCTTGGTGACGAAAACAATATTTATCTAATGGAGGAAGAACTAACCGCAGTTTTGTCTTCCTCTTTGGAAAACAAGATTTCCGAAGTTGTAAAACTTTTGTTAGCAAAGGAAAAAGTTGACATTTCAAAACAACTGAAAGATGTTTTTGAACTTGCCGACATCAGATTAAATATCCATTCATTCTTTGAAAGTTTTCAGGTCGGCGATTTGTTCGCAGAAGTATATGAAATGGAAAGGAATAGAACCATCTTAGATAAACAAGAATTTTATTTATATTTTTGCGATATAACTTTCAATAATGCTAAATTCCCAATTTTCTACATTCCGTTTGGGATTGAAAAACAAAACGAGATTTTAACGATCGAGTTTGATTCGCAGGTATACATCAACAAAAAAGCTCTTGAGTATATAACCCAAGAATATAATCAAGAAAAAGGCAAAAAGGGAAATTTAAAAACAATATCGGAAAGAATAATCTATTTAGCCCAGCATCAAAACGATTTTAGAAATGTTCTCAGCGAAATATTGAGTGAAATAACAAATTTCTTTGAACTTGATAAAAGCATAGATATAAATAATTCCGAGCAACAAATTGCAAAAAGTTTTCTTGTCAGAGCTTCAAACAATTGCTATTTGGCTTTATTTGATAAATCTGATGAAGCATTAGTGAACGACTATGAGGAAATATTAAAGCTTCTTACAGCTGGCGATAATGTTTTAGCTGAAGCGTTTAATAAATTGATTGATGACTTTATTCATAAAGACCCGAAAAAATATGATCTTGAAGTTCAAGAAGAATGGAATGATCAAGATGTTCCAAGCCAGCTCGTTTTTGATAGCCCAATACCGCTAAATGGAGAACAGCTACAAATATTATCAGCAATAAAAAGGGACGATTGTAAGTATATTATAGTTCAAGGCCCCCCAGGCACAGGAAAAAGCCATACAATTACGGCAGTTGTTTTTAATTTAATTTTGGAAAACAAGTCTATTTTAGTTTTGTCTGATAAAAAAGAAGCTCTTGATGTTGTGGAAGATAAAATTACGGAGACAATGAATAAAGTCCGTATTGATGACAATTTTCAAAATCCTGTATTGAGATTAGGGAAAACAGGGAATGCTTACGCAAAAATATTAAGTCCTATATCGATAAAATCAATCACCGCCAATTATTTAGCTGTCAAAAAAGATTATAAGTCGGTAGAAGAAAATATAGAGAAGTCAGAAAATTCCTTGAAGGAAGATTTAGAAGCCGAAATACTGGCTTATGAAGAAATAGATTTAAAGGAAGTTCACGAGTTATTTGATTTGGAGTCTTATTATGTCAATAAAGGTTTTCCAGTTGATATTGATGAGATTCTAAGTCAAGTGGAATCGGCTATTGAAATTGAAGAATTTAGAAAGATATTTTTGTTGTTGAAAGATAAACTAATTATCAATCAGCATGAAAAAGAGAAGGAAGCGCAACTTTTTGATTTACTTAACTTTTCAATTGACGAATTTAAAGATATAACGAATTTTCAAAAATATTTGTGGCTATTAAATTTTTTTACTTCTTCCATCGCAAAAATAAAAGAAGTTTACGCGAATGAAATTTTTTTACTTTCAGTATTTGAAAATTTCGATGAAAATTCTTTGGAAAAATTAGAGCAATTTATAACTGCCTACGAAAATGAGAGAAACTGGCTTTTTGGTTATTTGTTCAAAAAAGAAAAAATTGAAAGTCTAGATACGGAATTTAAAAAATCTTTTAACTTAGCTTCACAGATTGAACCGCATAGTAGCTTAGAAGATTTAAAAAAGATTTTGAGTATTTATCAGTTCGTTAAAGTTCAGAGAAAACAATTAGATGAAAAATATAAAATCAATTTTGACTATTTAAGATTTACTCATCAAGTTATTGCCGACGAATCGCTTTTGAAAGCTTTGAATAATTTAATGCAAATTGGCGATGATTTGAAGTTTTTAAATTCAAACTTACCGAAGTATCCGAACACAATAAAGAAGTTCAAAATTGATTTATCATCTTTCAAAACTTTCTGCTCAAACGAATTGATAAAGATTTCTGATCTTGATTTTGATAGGTTGATAAGATTTATCAATTTGAAGCAAAAAATTGATAAAGATTTCAATAGTATTCCTCTGCTCAATTATGCAAATCAAAAAAAGAACATCGAAAATCTTCTTACTGTGAAGATGACGCATATTATGGACGGCAGATTAGTCGAATTTTGGAACAAACATCAGTCAACAGCAACCGCACTCAAAAAGATTATTCAAAGCAAATTAAAATTTCCTCAAGAAGAATTCTTAAAGCTCAAAGACGCTTTTCCTTGTATATTGGCTGGCATAAGAGATTATGCAGAATTTATACCACTTGACCCGGAAATTTTTGATCTTGTGATAATTGACGAAGCCTCACAGGTTAGCATTGCGCAGGCATTTCCAGCTTTGTTAAGAGCAAAAAAAGTTTTAATTTTGGGAGACAACAAGCAGTTTAGTAATGTTAAAACTGCACAAGCCAGAACAGAAGAAAATAAAAAATATCTTGGGCAATTAGAAGATTGTTTTAAGAAAACCATTTCTCGAGATGCAATTAAAATTGTAAAACTTGAAAAATTTAATATAAAAACTTCTATTTTGGATTTTTTCAGCTTTATTAGTAATTACAATACTCAATTACTTAAACATTTTAGAGGATACAAAGAAATTATTTCGTATTCAAATAAATACTTTTATCAAGACAGTCTGCAGGTGATGAAAATCCGAGGAAAGGCTATTGATGATGTTATTAAATTTTCATTTATAAAACATGACGGAAAAAAGGAACTTGCACAAAACACAAATACGCTCGAAGCCGAATTTATTATTTCCGAACTTAAGAAATTTAAAGAAATTGACAGCAACCAAAGTATTGGGATTATCACTCCACACACTAATCAACAAAAATTGCTCGTCGAGTTAATAAATAAAGTACCCGAAAAGGATTATTTTTACGACAAGTTAAAATTAAAAATTATGACTTTCGACACCTGCCAAGGTGAAGAAAGGGATATTATTTTTTATTCAATGGTCGCCACAGAAGAAGACGATCATTTATGGGGTGTTTTCATTAAAGAGTTGAACGATGTTGATATTGAAGAAGATGGGAAAATAAAAGCCCAGAGGTTAAATGTTGGCTTAAGTCGTGCCAAGGAAACAATGAACTTTGTTTTAAGTAAACCGATTGATAAATATAACGGCTCAATCGGCGAGGCACTAAGGCATTATTATTTTATTTTAAACGAGGCGAAAAAGGAACGAAGCATCAGCAAAGCCGACGAAAAATCAAAAATGGAACCGGAGGTTATGAACTGGTTTTATCAAACTGATTTTTGGAAGAAAAATGAGGACAATATAGAATTTATTCCGCAATTTGAGCTTGGTAAATATTTGAAACAGCTTGATAAAACCTATAACCATCCAAATTATAAAGTCGATTTCTTATTGGTCTATAAAGACGAAACCCACCGAGAACATAAAATTATTATTGAATACGATGGGTTTAGAGAACACTTCAAAGATATTGATGAGATAAATGAATTTAATTACGAAGAATTCATGACTGACAAAGATGTTTATAGACAAAAAGTATTAGAAAGCTATGGATATAAATTTTTACGAATAAATAAATTCAATATTGGCAATGATCCGATTTCAATTCTTAACGAAAGAATCGGTTCATTGGTTAAAAATGGAATAGAAAAAAATAATGTAATTAGCCATATACACAACACAATAGAGCGGTTGAATAATGGAGAAGATAAAGAGTGTCCAAAGTGCAAAATAATAAGAGATTACAAAGATTTTAGGGACCCAGATTTGATTACTGGATACGGACGATTTTGCTGCCATTGTAAGGGTTATACCTTGGTTGAAAAGCCTGCAAGTAATAATACCGAGGATAGTCCTGTAGTTTCGAGCGACAAAACTTGTCCTAAATGCGGTGCAAAAATGATTTTGCGAAAAGGAAGATATGGAAAATTTTATGGCTGTTCGAATTTTCCATACTGTCGAGGCACGAGACAAGTTTAAATTTTAAGCGGCACGCCAGTTTTCAACTGACACGAAATTCGGCGGCGGGTTATAAATTAATCACAAAAACCCATGGAAAAACAAAAAAGGAAATCTAAAAGAAATGCCTTTACTGCTTTGTGTGAATATGCTTCTAAGAATAATTGGTGTTGGAAACTTTTTTGCACAACTTGCGGACATGGCTCATTCAAGATCGCTTTTTCAAAAATCATTTCCGGCCAACATCCTGATAGAACTTCTTTTTGGCCAAACGGCAAAGATAACGCTGCTCTTCTTAAAAAAGCGGATCAATATAGAGATTTTTGGAGCGAATCAAGTGTTGCGAACCAAATGAAACTCGCGTCCATTGTAGCAGACGCAAAGCTGTCAGAAATTAAGGATGTAGCGAAATATCCTGATTGGCTTGGATATATCGGCCTTGTCATACATCATTGTCCAAGCCGAGAATCACGCGAGAAAATATCAGAGTCATTTTTGCCTCAATTCATTTCGATGTTAAAAGATGACAAGGAAATATGCGATTATTTGCAAAATAAACAAACGCAAAAAGAAACTTTGAGTATAAATGACTTGAGTAGGATTGAAAGCAAAAGCGTGGATCTAAAAAATCCTCCAACGCCTTTGATATTTGAAGTTTTATAAATTATGTAATGCGTTAGTTTATAAATTAACCCCAAAAACCCATGCAAAAAACATCCAAATTTTGTATAACAGAAACATTTTCAACTGAAAATAATAAATGAAAGCCCCCAAAAACTTTAAAATTGATAAAAAAAACCTCTTAAATCTGGCCTTAATATTTATTTTAATAGCAAGCTTCTTTTTCTTCTTTTTAAGCAAAGAAAAAGACAAAAAAAAGATTAACAAAAACCTCGTTTCAAACAAGATTAGTGCCCCTGCTTCAAGTGAAGAAGATACTAAAAAAGCCGAACTCATTGGAAAATATTTGGAAGAAGCAACTTTTGACAAGCCGATTGACGTTTCTTGGAAAGGCAAAATTATGACTTTTTTCCACGGCGGAACAGATTACGGGATTGAAAAAATTCCCAAAGACGAGAACTATCCTTATTTCTATGCTGGTAATTACTCTGATGCTTTTCCAGAACACGTTGCGATGGACGGAACAGTTGAAGTTACCGGTAAGTGGACAGGAATCACTTGTGCCTACCAAAATACGGTCTTTAAGAGATGTGTTCCCGCTGTAGAGGTAAAGGAAATAAGGATGGCTGTACCACTTGAAAATGCGCAAGAATTTGATTGGTCGCAACCCTACGCTTTCTTTATAGGGAAATTGTCCGACGACAACTATCAGGATGTTTACCAAGAGGTATTTACTGGCGGGGCTCATTGTTGCTTCAGATATAAAGCTTTTATTCAAACAGGTGATAAATCAATAATTGAAGTTTCTCTAGATGAGCAAGGATACACTCTATGGCCTAAAGACGTAAATAACGATGGGATTGACGAATTGGTCGGACACGATTCAACATTCGACTATTGGAATGCATCTTACGCTGATTCTCAGGCTCCAGAGATAATCTTAAGCTTCAATTCTAACAAAAAATCATTTGATTTGAACACAGATTTAATGAAAAAATCCGCTCCTTCCAATGAAGATTTAGAGAGAAAGCTTGAAGAGATTAAGAATGATAAGGAATTGAATAATAGAGGTAATATCAAAGGCTTCCCCTCGCCTCTTTGGGGCTATATGCTGGATTTGGCTTATTCGGGAAATAAAAAATCTGCTTGGGAGTTTTTTGATCTGGCTTGGCCAAAAAGCGAGCGAGAAAAAACTCAATTTAAAAAAGATTTTCAAGCTCAATTGAGAAAAAGTCCTTATTTCAAGGAAATTAGTGCCTTAAATAGTCTCATTCAATAAATCTCGCTTCAAACCTAGATTCAGACTCAAAAAATCAAAGCTCAACTCGTTCATTGCCAGATTCTTAAACGCATCCACCAGCTGAGCACCGTAATTTATGGCTTAAATCAAACCCTATTTTTTTACTCAAGTAGAACACAAGAAATTTTTGTGATAAAATAAGTGTATGAAAATAGCTTTTGTACCAAAAACCAAGTTAGGTAAATGGTCGGTGGGGTTAAGCTCTTTTTTTGTAACCGTAGTTTTCTTTTCCATTATCTTGGTAAAAATACTGGGGATATTATCTTTTGGCGACCGCTGGTGGGATGTGACTGTTCCAATCGCGTTTCTTGCAAGCATAATTGCCTTTATTTTAGGAATAATGGATATAAGAAAAAACGAGGAAACCGCGGTCCTCGTTTATTTAGCAGTAATTATTGGATTTTTAACTATCCTGTTTATCCCTCTCCACAGCTTATTCATCAACGACTAGTTTCCCTGGGTAATTAAAGGTTCTGCTTCGGTTCTCTATTGGCCGAAACTAATCCTGGGAAAAATCTGCCTATTTAAGGCCCGCTAAATTAAAAAGTTTCCTGGAGACGGCCAAGCGAGCTGCCAAGTAGGACAAAGTGGATTCTGCGCCTTGGTTCAAATTAACTTCTTTTTCGCCAACTCCATCGTAACACCCGCCGGTTTTAAAATCGTAAATGACTTGTTTTAAGGTGTTGTTTCCTAAAAACCAACTGTAGGATTCGGCTATGAGTTTTTTATATTCGGCTTTTCTGGTTATACTATAGGAAGTCTTCAAAAGTTGGACTAGAGAAGCCACTTCTTCTGGTTGCTGATCATGGTAGCTTCTCTTTTTCCCTTTGCGAAACCAAAATTTTTGTCCAATTGGAATGCAAACGCCTTTTTTAAAGGAATGCTTAAGAAGAAAATCCGTCGTTTCAACGGCAACTTTCAAATATTTTGGCCTACCGGTCGATCGGTAGGCCAAAAACAGCGCTTCCGGGATAACTCCGTTCGAATAGGTAAGGGCGTCTTCAAACCAAATCCAATCAACGGAGCTACGTTTTTCGCAACGCGAACAAAGAATGTCAGCATAAAGCGCAATTTCTTTTTCAATTTCCTTTTTGCCGCTGGACGCCAAATAATAACATAGGGATATTAAATAATTGGCGATCGACCGGTTGAAAGTAAATTTAAGCGGTTTATTCAGGCTTGCTTTGAAAATATTCGACGCCTTATCGCGAATTTTTTGCGGCAGTATCGGATTAGCCGCCGTAGCGGAAAGCGCGTAAAGCGCTCTGGAAGTCGGGTCTTCGTAGCTTTCCCTTATGTTTCTCTTTTCGTTAAAAGACCGGTCATAATTAATATAATTTCTAAAACGGCCAGTAGCGCGGTCAAATGAGTATTCCAGCAAATTCAAATAAGTTTTTATATAATTCAAAATTTTTTCATCGCGGCGTTTTTTATAATACTCACCACAAATAATTAAGGCTCTCGCGTTGTCGTCCACCGTGTATCCGCTTCTTTTAAGAGGCTTGACAAACTTGGCAAACTGAAGCAAGCCGAAACTATCGGTCATCCGAAATAAGTGGGACAACTTTATCGGGGGCAATACTAAGACTTTCTCCGCGCCTTGAACAAACCGAGCGAATAACCGACCGTAAGACAGGGCGACATTATCCCAAATCATGTTCCTGGTTTTGAAATAGCAACCCATTCCAACTTTTTTTCTTAGTTTTTTGTCATTCAGAAGATTTATTAGGGCTTTTCCATACTCTTCCGGTTTCCTAGGTTTTACTAAAAAGCCCCCGCATTTTTTCAGTTCTTCTTTAGAATGAGCAAAAGCCGTTGAGATAATTGGCCTTCCTGAACCCAATGCGTAAGCGAAGGTCCCCGACACCGCTTGCTGCGGATCAAGCGAAGTTGAAATATAAATGTCGCTTGCCTTTAAATAATCAACCAATTCGCGAGTGGTGATAAATCGGTTAATAAACTTAACGTTTTTCCGAATTCCCAAGTATTTTATTTTATTCAAAAGGAAAGAACGGTAGCTTTCGCCCTCCTGAATAATTACATTCGGGTGAGTCCGGCCAGCCAACAGATAAAGCAGGCGGGGGTATCTTTTTATTACCCCCGGCAGGGCTTCAATCACATACTCAATGCCCTTGTTGCGACTTAAAAAACCGTGAGTAAATACCAATAATTCTTTCTCCAGGCCTAAATTTTTTTTAATCTGGTTATTGTCTTCGTAATGAAAAGATGGGATACCGTGAGGAATAATTTTAATTTTGTTTTGGGGGAGAAAGTACTCTTTAATAAGAATTTTCTTTGACCTTTTGGTCATAGCTACTATTTCTTCCGATCTTGCCCCCATTTTTTTCACCAAGGAGAAATACGCCTTGTCTGGTTTTGGAATTACGGTATGCAAGGTTAGAACTACCGGTTTTTTAATTTCTTTCAGAAACGAAAGAATATAGTTTCCATAGGCACCCCCGAATAATCCGAATTCATGCTGGATGCTTATTAACTTAACTTGATTGTTCTTGTTAAGAAATTTGGCGCATCTGCCATAGCTTGCCTTGTGATTCTTATCTATTTTGTAAATAAAATTTTTCGGGGTAGGATCGTTTTTTTCTTTTTCATTGAATACCACTACCCGCTTAAAATCAACTTTTTCTCCAAATAGACTATTAGCAGAATTCAGCAGATCGCGGGTGAATTTCGCGATCCCACACTTGCGATGTGACAAACTAGACACAAAAACCACGCATGGTTTTTGAGGGGTTGTCAACATTTTACCCCTTGTTTTTTTTGAGCTCATCTAAAAGGTCAGAAAGCTTAAAGGATTTAGCCGCAATTAATTGGTCCGCGGCTCCGTAGAACACGGTGACTCGCCCAGATCTTAAGATGGCGCTAGTTGGAAAAACCACATTGTTTACAACTCCTATTCTTTCCCATGGTTCGTTTGGGGAAAAAAGGGGATAATTCAATCGGCTCAACACTTTCAAAGGATTTTTCTTATCAAGAAGGGCTACCGCGGCATGGTACACTTTGCCATGATTAGTATCTTCCACCGCATGATAAATTAAAAGCCATCCCTTTTTTGTTTCTATCGGCGGGCATCCTCCGCCCACATTCCTTATCTCGAACCAATTTTTTGGATCTATGACAATGTTCTTCCCCAAATTTTTTAAATATTCCTTCCAGAATGCAATGGATTTAAGCTCTTCAAAATCCTTGAAGTGTACGATTTGGATTCCCGGCAAAATCCGGTGGAATAGCACAAATTTTCCCTTAATTTTCTCCGGGAGGAGAAAAGCGTCTTTTTCCCAAAGCAAAACATCCAATCCGTGCTTCTCTTTATAAAAAGATTCGAAGAGAAAATATTTTTCTTGGAGTCCGCAGGATTTCCGGAAGATATCTTCCGCCTCGTCATATGTCATTGAGGGGGAAACTAACCCCCTTTTTTCAAAAGTTTTCAAATCCCGGCTTAAGGCATAAGCAATCCGGGCGTTCTTCCCGTCATATGCGGTATAAAAAAGATAATATGTATCGCCAATTTTTTGTATTCTGGGATCCTCGATGCCGTGTTTTTCATAATCAAATTGTGGAACCATAAATGGTTTATCGTGTCTTTCGATCAAGCGATTGTTTTTGTCCAATTGGCAATAGCCCAAAGTTGAATAATTTCCTTTTTCGACTGCCCGATAAAACATGTGAATAACCTCGTTTTCCTCGATGCAACCGGGGTTTAAAACTGCTTCGTTTTCAAATTTGTGTTTGCTCTTTTCTAGAATAACACCCTCATCTTTGATATCCAACATTTACACTTTTTGTTAGTTTATTATGTTCAAAGTAACCCTATAAAAGTATTTGCGCTCTAAGAATAAATATACCTTACTATGTATATTATATCATTTTTAACCTGACTACGCTATTAAAAACAAAGATAAAGAAAGTCAAAACCAAAAAACCGAAGAATAAAATTCCCAAGAATAAAACAGTAAGATGATAAACCATATTTTGATCTACGTCCTGTCTTTCGCTGGTGTTTGGATCGGTTCGGGGATAATAATAAAATCAGTCGAGCGGCTATCAAGAGCTTTAAAAATCTCTTGTTTCACGATATCCTTTTTGGTATTGGGATTCTTCACCTCCATTACCGAATTTTCAGTCGGGATAAACTCTATTCTCACAAATGATCCTGAAATATACGTAGGCAATCTTATCGGAGGCTGTATCGTGGTTTTTATGCTGATAATTCCGCTTCTAGCAATTACCGGCAGTAAAATAAGAGTTAACGCTGAATTACGGGGTTTTAACCTGCCGGCATCCCTGACGGTCATCTCCCTCTCCGTTGTCCTTGCTATGGATGGCCGGATAGACAGAATAGACGCTTTGATTTCGTTAGCATTTTTTGCTTCTTTAATCATTGCCATCCAATTAAAAAGAGGTATATTGGAAAAAATTAAAAACGTCAACCCTGGTTTAGTTACAAGGACAAGCCGAGAATTTCTCAGGATAAGTTTTGGGATCGCCACCATTTTCATCGCCAGCCGGTTTATTGTCGAGCAAACCTTGCATTTTTCGCAGATTTTTAACCTGTCACCGTTTTTAATAAGTTTACTGGTCATTGGGGTTGGAACTAATATCCCGGAACTTTCTTTCGTTGTCCGCTCTGTGTTTATGAAAAGCAACCAGATAGCTTTCGGCAATTATGTAGGGAGCGCTTCTTTTAACACTTTCCTTCTCGGCATACTGACATTGATAAACGGGGAGGCGGTCATTCTCACCAACAGTTACTTAGTGAGTTTGTTGTTTCTAGTTGTCGGACTTCTGGCTTTCTACCATTTTGCCAGAACTAAAAACACAATATCGCGCAGGGAAGGACTGGTTCTTTTTGCGTTTTATCTGTTGTTTCTTGTCACGGAAATATATATTCATAAAGAGTTTTTATTGCCAATTATATCGGAATAACTATGATCGGAATTTCGAAATACTTATAATAAAAGATTTAGTAAAATGAGTTACCCTAAATACCAGAAATACTAAAATGGCAAGCTCGCCCTGGCACACTTATTCGGCTGCCCAAACCGCAAAAAAATTAGAGACTTCTCTCCAAGGCCTTAGTTCCGAAGAAGCTGCTTCCCGCCAAAGGCAATTTGGACTGAACGTCCTGCCTCAGAAAAAAAGCGTTTCAAATCTTACGTTATTCTTGCGCCAGTTCAAAAGCCCCTTGATGTACATATTGTCGGCGGTGGTCGTCGTGTCTTTTTTCATGGGCAACTATTCGGATTCGATTTTTGTCATACTGGTCGTGCTGGTCAACACGACCGTCGGCTTCTATCAGGAGAGAAAGGCCAACGAATCCCTGAAACTGCTCAAGAGAATGGTTGGGACAAGAGTAAAAGTCCTGAGGGACGGCGGCCGAAAAGAAATTGGCGGCGAAGACCTGGTTCCGGGAGACGTTGTTTTTCTGCGGGCAGGGGACAGCGTTCCCGCCGACGCGCGCCTTATTAAAGTTAACGGACTGAACGTTAATGAAGCCAGCCTGACCGGAGAATCCCGGGAAGTCGTAAAAGAAACCGGCGCCATATTGGACGGAGAAACCGAAATAACCGCCAGGAAGAACATGGTTTTTGCGGGAACCACCGTGGAACAGGGCGAAGCCAAGGCGATAGTCGTTGCCACTGGAAATGGGACTGAGTTCGGAAGGGTGGTAAAAGTATTGGCTGAAACCGAGGAGCCCAAGACCCCCGTCCAGAAAAAAATTGCCTATTTGTCAAAATTCATTGGTTTTTTTGTAGTGACCGTCGCTTTCGCATTAGTTATCCTGGGATATTACACCGAAAAAGATCTTACCGAAGTCTTTTCAGCCGCCTTGGCATTGAGCGTTTCCGCCATTCCCGAGGGACTGTTGCCGGCAATTACCATCATTCTGGTTTTTGCCATGAAAAGGGTGCTCGGGGAAAAAGGGGTGGTAAAAAGGCTCTCTGCCACGGAAGCTCTAGGAAGCGTGACCGTGGTTTGCACCGATAAAACTGGGACGCTTACCGAAGGAGAGATGAAAGTAAGCCGAATTCTGACAGGAATTCGCGACTTTTCCGTCCGCAACCTCCCAAAAGGATTTGGCCCATTGGAAAAAATTTCCGGCTCCCGCCTTTTTGTCCTGGAGGTAGCCTCCCTTGCCAATGAGGCATACTTCGAAAAGCCGGGGGACGAATTACACCAGCCGGTGATAAGAGGCCGTTTTACGGAGAAAGCTCTGTTGGAAGCGGGCATCCAGTCGGGACTTGACCTAAAACGACTAGAAGAAAACTATCCGTTGGTGAAAAAGGTTTGTTTCAATTCCGATTTAAAACTGGCTTTTTACTTGAGAAAGAAAAACAAAGACGAAAGAAGATTGTTTTCTTTGGGGGCGCCGGAAAAAATTCTCGCCAAATCCAACTGGTTCTACGAAAACGGAAAAACAATCCGGCTGGGTCGGGAATTAGCTGGAAAAATCGATACCAAGATAAACCGGCTTTCCGCGAAAGGCCTGCGGTTGGTGGCGTGTGCTTACCGCGATTTTGAAAAAGATCCGGACAATCTGGAAGATTCCGCCAAAGAGTTAGTTTTTGTCGGGCTTGTCGCTCTCAAAGACCCGGTGAGAAACCAAGTCAAAGAAACGGTGGAAAAAATCAAAAAAGCGGGAATCAAACTGATTATGGTAACGGGAGACCACAAAAACACCGCTTGGGCGATTGCCAAGGAAGTCGGAATGGCAATTAAAAAAGAGGAAGTTATGGAGGGGGCGGAACTCATGTCAATCGCCGACAAAGCCCTGCAAAAAAGGATTAGAAAAGTAAAGGTTTTTGCTCGGGTTCTGCCGGAACAAAAATTAAAGATAATAAAGGCGCTTCACGGAAATGGCGAAGTGGTAGCTATGTTCGGTGACGGGATCAATGACACTCCCGCCCTCAAAGCTTCTGACGTAAGCGTGGTGGTGGGATCCGGCACCGACATAGCCAAAGAAGTGGCCGACTTAATCCTGCTTGATAATAATTTTAACATAATCGACAAAGCTATTGAACAGGGCCGGCTGGCTTTTGAAAACATCAAGAAAGTGTTCATTTACTTGGTAGCTGACGACTTTTCCGAAGTATTCGTTTTTCTGGGTGCGGCCATCCTGGGACTTCCTTTGCCGCTTTTACCCGCCCAAATCCTCTGGATTAATTTGGTGGAGGACAGTTTCCCCGACATAGCCCTCACCACTGAAAAGGAGACTGACGGCTTAATGAAGGAAAAGCCCAGAAAACCAAATGCTCCTATTATTGGGAGGGATTTAAAAAAATGGATGGCGGCGATTTTTCTTATCAACGGCTTGGCAGCGTTTCTGCTTTACCTCTCCGCGCTTAACATAATTCCCGAAATAGAACGGGTGCGGACGCTGGTTTTTGCCCTTATTGCTTTTGACTCGCTGACATTCGCCTTTTGTGTCCGTTCACTCAGAAAGCCGGTTTTTCGCAAAGACATATTTTCCAACTACTACCTTAATGCGGCAGCTGTAATCGGGATGACCCTTCTGTTCCTGGCTGTATACTTGCCGGCTTTTCAGAAAATAACCGGGACAGTGCCCCTGGGGATCGTCGAGTGGCTTATAATTATCCTGGTCGCGTTTTTGGAATTGTTGGCAATTGAAATATTTAAGAAGTTTTTTGTTTATCCAAAAAGAGTAACGTAGCTGGTAACGTACCCTGGTACGTTACCAGCATGATTTTGCACAAAGACAACGGCGTGGACTTAATCAAAGGGATTCTGAAAACTCCATAAACATGCGGTTATTAGTTACCTAATTGAATAATCCGGATTATTTATGATAAAATAAAAACATGGCCATTAAAAAATCTTCTTTGGAAAAGAAATGGTACTATCGGCTGGCAAAAATAATTGTCTATTTATTGCCTTTTGGAGCCATTTCTTATTTTTACTTTTCCCAAAAGCTCAAACCGCTTGAATTTTTTACCAACCAACAGAATCTCCTGTCCATCGGCGTTGGCTTAGTTGTTTATTGCGTAGTTGTTGCCGTAGTGTGGCGAATTTTTCTTTACCTCTTTTTCGGCGGGCTGGAGGATGATATACAGCCAAAAAGCGATTCTGCGCCCATGGCGTTTTCTCCCTCGCCTTCGGCCACGCAGACAACCGAAGCTCAGAACGGAGCGTTAGCGGCAATAATTTTACTGGGGGTTATTGTCTTCATTATCGCAACAGTCTTTTCTTCGGGAGACAACAGTTGGAAAAAAATTATCAATGGCGTAAACACCAATACAAACACAGTAAAGACGACCAAAACAACAAAAAACAAAAACAACAATAAGCAGAAAAGTGCCGACAGCAAAAGTAAAAATACCGATAGCAGTAGCAGCAATCAATGCGTCCCGACCGGGTGCGGCTCTTTGTGGCATTGTTCGGGGAGTTACTATTTAGATGGAGTGAAAATACCTGTGGATGGTTGTTTTCCGACAAATCTGCGGCCGGGCGTCATCCACTCTAGCTGGTCGGGCACCTGCCGGCAATGACCTGGAGATTTTTCCCGGAGAAGAGAATTGGGATGTGCCGGTCTATGCTACAGCGGCTGGGACAGTAAAATATATTGGGCAGGTGGCCGGCTACGGAGGAGTAATTTTAGTGAGTTTGGAAGATCAAAATTCAACCGCCCTTTACGGCCATATTAGATTGTACGACGCTTTAGTAAAACAGGACAATCGGGTCAAGCCGGGGCAGTTGCTCGCGTATCTCGGCGCGGGTTTCAGCCCGGAAACTGCCGGCGAAAGAAAACACCTGCATTTCGCGCTTTACAGGGTTCCGGGAATACGCTTTCGCGGCCATGAGCCGGATGCCTCCGTGCTAAACGAAATCTGGCTCAACCCGCAAAATTTCCTGCAAGAGCGGCAAGCGGTTTATATTACGGAGGAGACATGCGTGCTAGACGCTACATATTAAAATAAAAAGCCCGCGATGGACATCTCGTCTCGCAGGCATTTTCTTTTAGAATTCAAACCCGGCTCAGCTCCAATATTCCTTGAATTTGGAGAGCTTAAACTGCTTCATCCAATCAAGGATTATCCACTGGGCGCTGAAGCGGTTTATGGCATTCCTAAATTTACGGACCGGCTTTTCCCAGGCGGTCCGAAACCACCTTTTAAAACCGTAGCCGCCGCGATAAACAAACGGCAGTTCAGACGCCCAAACGAACGGCATAGAGACGGTAGCTATCCCCACTTTCGCCAAGTGAATCAAAAGAGAAAACCGGCCGAACATCCAGATGATTCTCCAGGCGTAAAACCTTCTCATTAGCCATTCAATTTCTCTCTGAACCTCCAAAGGGTTAAGCCCTTCATCCGGCTTAAAAACCAGATGGGTGCCGTCATAGTATTCCCAGCCCATATCCCGCCGGATGCGACCGCCGTTTTCCAATAATTTCCAGTCCGGAGTGCCCGGAATAGGTGTATAAAGCAGAACTTGCAGGGTGGCCGGGCGGGCGTTCTTAATAAAACGCCAAAACAAGCGAGAGCGGGCTTTGGCGGAAAGCAATTCATCGCTTTTGCCATTTGGAGACTCTCCCAAAAAAGGAGGCATCGGATAGCAAAATATGAGCATCATATGCAGATTTATCCCCTGTTGGGAGAAAGCGCGCACCCACTCAACCATTTTTTCCGGATGATCAATGGGCTTTTGCATAGCTCTGAGTTCCTTCGGAATAGGCGATTCACAGCCCACCGCGGCCGTTTCAACCCCGGCTTCGCTCATTAAACGTAAGGTTTCCGGATCGTCTCCCAGAGAGAGACGATTCTGGGTGGTTATCCTTAGTTTTATTCTCCTCTCTCGGAGCAACGCCAGTCTTTTCAAGACGGCGCGGGCGCCTCTCAAATCTCCCTCAAAGTGATCGTCCACAAAAAAGATCCGGCGGCCCCCTTGGCCCACCACCATCTCAACTTGTTCTAAAAACCGGCGCGGTGAGATGGAGCGGGGAGGGGTTCTCACCCGGCAGAAACGGCACTTGCCGCTGCAGCCGCGCGTCCTCTGGAGGGGAAAGATTTTGATCTTGGCGTAATCCACCAAGCCAAAATCCGGCGCGGGAAGCAAATCCATCCTCTCACGGGGAATAAGGGGAAAACGGGGACCGTTTCTCTTTATCTCACCCTTATCCCAATATGATATTCCCCGAACAGCGGAAAGGGGCTGGCCGGAGCGAACGGCTTTAAAAAAAGCTACCACGTTCTCTTCCGCCTCGCCGTGGAAGACTACCACATTTCGCCCCAACTCAAGAAATTCCTCGGGGAGATCGCCGGCATGCCAGCCGCCCACCAAAATATAGCGGGGGGAAAGCGGTTCCGGCAATGAAAGATAAGTTTTTATGACTTCTTTCGCCCGGGGCACCGCGTTGGTGATGCTGGCTGAAATTCCTATATAATCGGCTTTTCTTTTTCTCTGAAGCGCCGCGTGGTTGGGAAGCTCGTCCTTGCCTATCGGCGCCCCTCTTTTCCGGTGAAAATTATTTTCGCTCACCACCCGGGAAACGATTCCGGGGCAATAACGGTTAACCATAGTAGCAATCATTACCGGGCCAAGCGAAATTGTCCTTCGCGCCGGGAAACGATAAACGTTGTTTTTGCCAAAACGCGGGTCTATGACCCGAAACAGCTCCTGTTTTTGCAAGATGCTCATTTTCCCCTCCTTGAGCTTCTGTTATTTTAAGCGCCTTTTAAACTCCATCGGTTAGTCGGCACAGTTAAAGAGCTTGACGTTTTTTATAATAAAGGCATAATTTAACTTGTAAAAACGCAAAAGGAATATTTGGCTAAAATAAAAATATCAAAATATTAAACTAAACAAAAAAATGAAAGCAAAAAACAGATTCTTGCTTGGCGCCGCAGCGTTTGCCGTACTTGCGTTAAGCCAACCCGATGTAGTTAAAGCCGGACCTAGTGACCGAGCGCTTCCCGACGAAGACGACATTTTTTGGCAAGTGTTAAGCGTTATGAGCACGCCTACTGACACTACCGCCTGCCAAAACAAAATCAACGCGATGGCGGCGGATGGGACCTTAACTAATTACATCAACACCCACCGCGATGAATTGATGGATGAGGGTAGCCCCCAAGGTGGAGAATGGGAAGGCGGCGGACCGACTGCGGAAGAAATGGCGCAGGGCTTTGGCCAAATGTGCACTTCGCTGGCTCAAATGCCTACCGAAATGCAAACCGACATGGCGCGGGAAGGAGTAACCTCCAGCTTGTTTGATGCTCCAACTGGCACGGCGTAAGCGGGCTCTACTTTCAGAAAGCCGGGGAAGGAAGGATTGCTTTTACCGAAACTATTGATTTCTTAACTTACCGTTTCTTCCGCTTTATGAGCAATTTTGATTCTATGGTAAAGATGCAGGATGGTTATATTAGTTTGAATGCTTCCATGGCAACTGACTTCCAAAATTACGGCGCCCAGCTGACAATGTACGGGTTGAACTTCACAGAAATCCCTGACATTTACGTCAACGGGCAACTAGCCACCAGCAGTGACGTGAGCAATATCTCGTATAATCAGAACGCCGGAACATTAACTTTTGACGCCAGTCACTGGAGCTACTACCGCGCAGTAACCAAAGGAAGTAAAGTAAAAGCAATGAGCATCAGAAAGATCGGAACAAAGTCAAAAGTGATCCGTTACAATGCAAATAAAAATAATTTCCGGGTCAAGGTGCAGGGTAAAAACTTAAAGCCTGGTTCCGGCCAGACCCTCCAATGCACCTTGGGGTATGAGCAAGCCACTAAAGTCGGGGTAAGTAAAAACGGCAAGGCCGCATATTGCGTCTTCCCGATGAGCTATTTTGAAGACAAAGGCACTTTTCCTCTCACTCTAACGATTTCCGGCAAGGGAGAGGTAACCAAGACAAGCGCGGTTAGGATTAGATAGCTTGCGAAGCGCGAAGCTGCTTCCGGCTGCGCGCTAACAACCAACAGAGTACCTTCCAAGAATAAATTGGTCCTGTTTTCTGGAGAAATAACCATAGTCTTTCGCCTATTCGCACAAGGGGGGAGAGATGCCGCAAAACTGGTCGCCTGAAAGCAGGATTGCCGGAAACGGCGCCGATTTAACAAAAATTCTGGAGCAGGTCGCCTTGGGATGGAAACGGGAAGGGTTTCCTAAATACGACCTGCCGGGGCTTTTGGAGAAATACGGCATTTCCCCGGCCAGAACCATTGATCCCACTTTTATCGCACTTTGGGAGAGCTACAAAAACGGATCTTTGCGGCCGGAAGAGGCGCTCCAAAAACCCGAACAACTCCTTTCAATGTCCCGCGAGGAATTCTTTCTGGGGCTTGCGGAGCAAATCGGCTGTTTAACAAAAGCTCCCAAAAGAAGAGGGGAGCAATGGTTTCAGGAATATCTGGCTTTTCTCATGAAAATGGCCGAGGCCAGCAGAATTTACCCGCCATTTGGCGGAGAAGATTCCTGAATCGTCAACATTTGGGCCGGGACATTACAGTCCTCGGCCTTTATTATTCGCCGGAGTTCAAAAATATCCGCAACGGTTTTTCGGAAACCGAATCCATAGAAGCGATGCCGCTTTGATTGTTAATGCGGCCGGAATCGTCGTAAAGATTCTGCAATCCGCCGGGAGCGTTGTACTGGCGGGCAATATCCCGAGCTTTGAGAGCCGCATCCTTGTAGGCCTGGGGCATATCCATCGTCCCTAAGGTTATTTCAGCGCCGGTCTTCCCGTTGTCTTTGATTAACTTTCCGGTAGCCGAGACTGTCTTTCCTGCATAAGTATCCGTTTTATTGTAATCAACTTCTCCCCGAATATTCCAGTTGGTTCCCCCTTCAGGATCACGATTGATAAACCTGGTGTCTTGCTGGGCGCTTTCCATCTGAGCGTTCGCATCCGAATACTCTATCTTTACCGGAAAGGTACCGCTTTCTTTCACTCCAGAAAGAGAAAAAGAAAGTACCGTCTGGCCGCTGCTTCTGGCTTTGATGCCCCTGCCGGGAATATCCACTAGAAAATACCTGGCGCCCTGCCTCTCTTCCATATACACTCCTCCTTCAAGATCAGCATCATAAACAATATCTTGGTAAACTCGCCATTCAGTTTTCCAGTCCGGATCGCCCGGGCGAGCCAAAGAAACCGGCAAACCCTGGGAGACAATATTAAAATTTCCCCGGGAAGTCAAATTAAAAAAGGGAACAGTCACTGACATGCTCACCGGATAATCGTCCACCTGGGAAATCTGGTAATCGGCCGGGGCTTTGAGGCCGGACAGTCCGGGAATGTTTATCTCGCTCGCCTTATCGCCCATCATGGAAAAGAAAGGTAGTGTTACCATTCCGACGGGAAGAAAGAAGCGCAGCATTGACCAAAAAAACCAAAGGATAAGAAGTACTATCAAAATCACAACTGCAATAAGCAGTTTGGAGGTCTTTTTAGGCGAAACGACCGCCGGCGTAGAAGCTAGACGCAGCTTTGTCCCCGGATTTTGTTTTTTTCTTAGCATTTCTTTATTTTATTTTTTATTTCTATAAAAAAGTGTTATCTTATGTACATTGTAAGATAAATTTGTTTACAGTCAACAAAATAAAAATAAATAACGTCAATGGAAAACAAAATCAATCTTGCTCCCAATGATCCCATTAAAATCAAAACCGGTCCCGAGGAAAAAGATCCCAAAAACGGGGGAAAGTCTGCCACCGACCTTAAGGCACTTTTGGATAAACCTTCTCTAAACGAAGTAAGGTCTCCCTTTTCTGACACCAAAAAGGACGGCTCTGTCGCAAGCGGCAAGCCAGTTGGTCTTGATTCCGGATCCCAAGCTTCTCCCACAACTGTTTCGCCCAGAGGTGGAAAATCAACGGCGGTAATCGCTATTATTCTCACCGCCCTTGCTTCGGCGCTAATAGGCGGCATTATAATTTATCTCTGGAAAACCTCCCAAGTTGACTCCGCCAAGAAAGAAGTTGACATCCTGGAATCACAAATCAGCAATATGCAAAGCCAAATTGGAGCTTTGGAGCAAGATTTAGAAAAAGAAAAAGTTGATAACGCGCTTACGACAGAGATTTCTGCCGAAGGGAAAGCCCAGACGGCGGTCAGCTTGCCAAAATGCAACCTAGTCGGAAAAAGTATTGCTCTCAAAACGACTGAAAAGTACAGTATGTTCGGCGATGATGTTTTTGATACGGTAGTTTGCGGCTTTCTCCAGCCGAAAAAGGACATCATTTTTGAGCAAGAGCAAAATATCGCTTACTTTAAAGTGTTGGAGTTCGCCGATGAAAAGTTCAAGGCCAGCGTCCATCAGGGTGTCGCGGAAGGAAATACCGTCAATCAAGCCACAGTTGAGGATACCTACCTTAATTTGGGTTGTCTCAATGAGAACAAAATTGTCAGTGAACCAAGGGGGACCGATAATCCTGATGCCTATATTGACCCGCAGACGGAACAAGCCCTTCTGGCTTCCAGTGAAGCTCAACCGGTTGCCATAATTTTGTCTTTCGGGCTTCATGAGGGATCCGGTTGTAATTGTTGTAATCTAGCGCATAAGATAAGGCTGATACAATAAAAAGTTAATTCTTTATTTTAAAAAGATGTTTAGTAACCTTGGCTTTACTTATTTAGCAACCTTGGTAATCTTGATTGGGGTTGCTATCTTTCTTCCCGGCTGCTACCTCACCGACAAAATGTGGGAAAAAATCGGCGAGGGCACAATAGAAAAAACCATTGAATCGCAAACCGGCGGAGCCGTAAATTTAGATCTCCAAAACAAAAGTTTAAATGTTAAAACTCAAGAGGGAACAATGAATATTGCCGGGGAAGGCAACGCCGCCTTGCCGGAAAACTTCCCCAGCGATGTCTTTATTTACAACGATGCCAAGATTGTTTTTTCGCTTGCCCAGGCGCCCGGCATGGGAGGAACGGAAGGATATTCCATAAGTTACAACACCGGAGCCGCGCAAAATGACGCAATTGCCAAGTATAAATCAGAGATGGCCAGCCGGGGTTGGGAGTTGGATAATGAAGTTAATATGGGCGCGGAAAGCGGAGATGTTTTGAGTTTTAAAAAAGGCGTCCGCCAAGTTACCGTATCCATCGGCACGAGTGAAGGGAAAACCGCTATTCTGGTTGCCAGTGGCAATGCCGACCAGATTCCGGGGCAAGCGCCAATACAGCAGTAACAATATCTAAATTCTAAACTCTAAAAACATGTGCCAACTGGTTAAAGATGTGCGGTGGAAGAAAGTGTTGGTCTGCGGCTTTATCGCCCTTATTATCGCTATTGTCGTGCGCCAGATTGAAGCGATGCTTACCATGGATTATTACAAGATGCCGGAACTTTTTGGTGTCTGGAGTAAACTAATGATGCCCCAAGCCGGCCCGCCGGGAGTGGAATTTTTCCTGGTCTCAATTTTATCCGCTTTCCTGAGCGGCACAACTCTTGCCGCGCTTTACGAGATTATTAGAGATAAATTGGAAACCGGCACCTGGAAAAGGGCTTTGAATTTTACCTGTTTCGCCTTGTGGCTGGGAATAATCTTTTTCACCCTGCCTGTGATTCTGTTGATTAATCTGCCCCTGGAACTAATGTCAATCTGGTTTATAAGTAGCGCCATAATTTTATTCCTATCATCGCTAGTATTCGGTAAAATTCTGAAATAACCAATCCGCATTTTGGAAAGGAGGAAGAGCCATGTGCGGTCTAAGCACTTTGTTCTCTAAAGAGACGTATCTGCGAGGATACTTGATCCAGTCCGGTCCGGGCTTTTTCGAGCTATTGGTCTGGCCGGACCAGCCGGGCATTCTTGGAAAGCTTTTCCAGAAAGCCCAAGAGATTAGAACCATAAGAGCCGCGAGAGGAGAGCGCTATGCTATCGTCACCGACGTTGCCGGCTACCCAAATCAGCTCCGAAAGATTATGAGAGTCCTCAACGCCGGTTACTTGGCAGCCAGAAAAGCTGCCTAACTTGGCTAAACGCCTACTTCTCCCGCCAGACCAAACCTCACTAAGATCACAAGGGTGTTCGCTCAACCGCGCTTCACCCTTATTTTTTGGCCAAATCAGAGTTTTAATAACACCATTTCATAAACCAGCCAATGAATAAAAGGAAAATCTATGTCTTTGGCAATCCGCTGCTGCCGGAAGATAATTTGCCCCTGAAGCTGGCGCCACGGCTTGGGAAAGCGTTTCCGAAAATAAAATTTATCGCGGCCGACCCCAACGAAAACCTAAAGCCGGAAAATGAAGCGCTTTATATAATTGATACGATAAGAGCCCGGAGTCCAAACCCCGAAGTTCAAAATCTAACGTCCAAATTCCAAAACGTAAAATTCTTGACCCGCAAGAAAAAAGTTCTGGTAATTAAAGATTTAGATCAAGTATCGCTTAATAAAATTTATTCCGCCCACGATCTGGATTTGGGATTTAGCTTGAAACTACTCGCTAAGATTGGGCAATTGAGAAAGGTAATAATATTCGGGGTACCGGTAGGGATGGGAGAGGAAGAGGCGCTGAAGCAACTGTCAGAAAAAATTTTAAATTTTAAATTTTAAACTTGAATTGACCAAATTTTAATTGAAATACTGATATATTATTGTTTCTTAATTCAAATTTACCCGGAGGAAGTGGGACGCGCAGGACATGCAAGGGTCGTAGGCGCGAATAATTTTCTCCGCTTCGCGGCGGATTTTTTCTTCCAGCTCATCCGGAAAAACCCCAGACGCGCAGGCGTCCTCCACAATTTTTTTAATGTCTCCCCGCATATTGATCAAATTTTGGGCGGTAGGAATTACTAGATTTAAATAACGGACCCTTCCTTCGTCAATTGCCATCCAATAGTAGAGCGTCCCGCGGGGTGCCTCAATGGCGCCCACTCCTTCACCGCTTTGCCTCGTGGGCTTCGCCGGCTCCTCTTTTTTAAATTCGCCGGAGCGGAGCAGCTCAATTGAGTGGTCAAGGGAATGCAAAATTTCTATCGCTTGCGCCAAATTATTGTGAAAAATATTGTCGGAAGGAAAAACCGCCAGATATTTCGCCGCGTCCTTTTGGGTGCTGGGATGAAGACTCTCTTTATTAAGGTTCATCCGCGCCAGTGCTCCCACCATATATTCTTTCCCCTCAAATTGGAAGCCGCTGGCTTGGGAGTAGGGAAGTACCACGTTGTGCAGGTGGTCCCAATAATCCTTTTCTTCAATTACCGATCCGCTAGTAGATTTTATCTTTCCTTCCAAAAAGGAAAAATCAGGTGTTGCTATGGCCACAAAGTTAGTTTTTCTTTCAAGCTTCCAGGAACAATTATAGAAAATGTCCATAAGTTTCAGCACGCTCGGCCGCACTTTTTTTAGTTCGGAGATTAAAATGGGCACCCGGCTTGGGTCTATCTCGTGAGAAAATCCGCCCACCTGTTCATAAGGGGCGTGCACCGCCCGGCCGGCGACAAGCTTGGATAAATTGTTGCCGGCTTCTTTAACGTGCAGCGCTTCGTGAATCAGCTCCTTTTTATCGTCCGCCAGATCCAAGATGGAATCTATCCCAAAAAGATCGGGAAGAACAAAAAAGTAAAGATGCAGGGCATGGTCGCGGATCATCAAACTGTACATAGTAAGCTTGCGAAGCAGCACTGTCTGGGCGCTTGGCACCACGCCCAGCGTTTTTTCTACCGCTTCAATGCAGGCCGTAAGATGGGCAATGGAGCAGGTCCCACAGATGCGGGACACCAGCTGGGGAACGCTCGCGAAGGACTTGCCTTGCACCGCCTGATTGAAAAAACGCACATTTTCCATAACCTTGAGCGTCACTTCTTCCAGTTTGCCGTTACGAATCCTGATGTCCAGATCCGCGTGGCCTTCTATCTTGGAAAGTTTGTTAATTTCAATATCTAGGTTGCAGGAGTGCATGGGTAAATTTGAAATTTAAAATTAAGTAAGGTATCTCTCAAAAGTCTTTATAAATATCTCTTCGCTAATCGGGCATCCCGGAATCTCGTCGTCCACCTTGACCACTTCCTTGAGCGCGAGCGCCCGGGGGAGAAAGCCGTATGTCTCAGTGTGTTCCCGGATCTCCTCTTTTTGCTCCGGAGTAAAGGTGTTGCGCTGGCCGGAGGGTAGGGCACTCATCGCGCAAGTGCCCATAGCGATCAGGACCCTCGCGTTGCTTCTAATTTTCTCCAATTCCTCTTTGTCTTTTTGGCTGGTAACCACCCCTTCCACTAAAGCAATATCCAAGCCGCTAAAATCCGTCTTGTTTTTAACGGAAAGAAAATACACAAGATCCGCCCTCTCAAGCCATCCGAGAAGTTTTTGGTTGAATATCTCGGTGAGGTAGATGCTGCATCCCTCATCACAAGTCAGGGAAAATATCCCCACTCTTTTTTTAACTTGTTCTTCCGCCACGGCAAATAAATAAAAATAAACTGCCTTTATTTTACCACAACAAAATGAAAGATCGGAAAAAAATTTGACAGGGAAAATTTTTTAATTTTTAATAGAAATATAAGTTTATGTGAACAAGCGAACACAGATCACGAAACACACAACTTGAAACTTGAAACTCAAGAAAAAATCCTTATAAGTGAAAATAAAACAATGCAACTATTAACCAAAAAAGAAGAAGTTGTTCTCACAACCATAAAAAAATATTTCGCCAAGAAAAACAAAATGCCTACCATCCGGGAAATTTTACGGGGGGCAGGAAAGGCGGGGATAAAAGTCAAAAGCTTAGCCAGCATTTTTTTGTATTTGCGTTCCCTTGAAGATAAGGGATTTATTAAAAGAAATTCCGAAGACCGAGGTATAATATTGTGCGACATTAATAAAAACAAATTTATTTCCGTCCCGATCCTTGGTACCGCCAATGCCGGCAGTCCCACCTTCTTCGCCCAAGAAAACATTGAAGGGTACCTCAAAATTTCCCGCCGGCTAATCACCAAAAGAGTCACTGACGCTATTTTTGCCATTCAGGTTTTCGGTAATTCCATGGACATGGCAAAAATAAACGACAAGCGGATTGAGGACGGCGATTACGCCTTGGTGGATTCGCGTTCTCAAGACTACGGCAACGGCGACAAGGTGTTAGCCACCATAGACGGATTGGCCACTATCAAAAATTTTTTTCGCGTGGACCAATCCACTATTGGGCTCTTCCCTCAATCTTCCGAAAAAATTCACAAGCCCATCTATTTGACCCGGGAGGATAATTTTATCATCAACGGAAAGATAATTGACGTGCTTAAAACTCCTGCCATGGCGGGAATGTAAGCGGTGTAAATTAGATGAATTTTTTAAAATATGCTTTATTAATGAGGAAAAAATGGAAAATATTTTCTAGTTTTGCCTAAAAATAAAATCCTCTTTAAAATAAAAAGAGGAATAATTATTTCCCCCGCCTATGGACAAACTGATTGAGGACATTTGGAAGAGTGTTTTAAGTTCATTGATCGTAACAACGATCATCCTCGGGGGAATGCGTTACTTTGAAAGAGAAGACTGGTGGAAAATAGATAAAAAAGAAGACCCGGACCAGTCCGGGCCTTTAGTTTTTTATACGGTAAAAGGAGTTAACAAAGACAGTGACGTGTCCGCCCAAATTTTCGTAAAAAACATTCCGCAAGAAAATGCGTTGGGGAGATACGGCAGTTTTGAAAATATTTTCCCCGGCCAATCCGTTAACATTGAGATTGGCGTAAAAGGCCAGACAACCCGCAGCCCGTCTTTTTTCGTTAAAAATCGTGAAATAAAAAACCTCTCTTTTTTGTACGAAAACGGGAAACTGGAATATCAAGGAGAATCAAAAAGAATCAGAAAATATTATCCCTTTCGCGCCGTCAGGATAAACCCCAAAGAGAGCAACATTCCCTGGGCTTACGCATTTGCCTTTGACTCTTCCAAGTTATTTTATCCTCCTCTGGAAACTGCCTCAGCGAAAGAAAGATAAAACTAAATTAGATAGTTACAAAACTCAACTTTTTTAATTTTTTTGTATCTAGCTCGCATTGCAGTTAATGCCTCGCAGGCGACCTGCCCGCCGAAGCCCCTGCCTGCCGGCAGGCAGATCGGCGCAGGCGGGCGTCCCACAAAAAAATTAAAAGGGGGAGTTTTGTAACCATCAGAATATAATAAAACAAGAAAAACACCTCCTCTTGTTCCATCTCATTTCTTCACATCCCATCACGTAACAATGTTCACAATTTTCCCGGGAATATAAACCCAGCGGCGCAGTATTTTACCGCCCAAGTAATCTTTTATTCTGGGAAGTGCCAAGACAATCTTTTTCGCTTCCGCTTCCGTAATATTGGGAGATATCTTTATCGCGTCTCTTTTTTTGCCGTTAATTTGAACGACCAGCGTTACCTCGTCAGTAACCAAAAATTTCTCTTGCGGCCGAGGCCATTCCGCAGCGAAAATACTGTTTTTATTGCCTAGCTCTTCCCAAATTTCCTCAGCCAAGTGAGGCGCGAAGGGAGCTAAAATCCGCAAAAATAACTCAAACTCGGAGCGGTCAATTTCTTTCTCCGCCCGCCATTCATTCACCAGAATCATCATCTGGCTGATCGCCGTGTTAAAAGCCAACGCCTCAATGTCATCCGTCACTTTTTTTATCGTCTGGTGTAATATTTTCTTGATCTTTAAGTTATTATTTACCGTATCTCCAGACTCTTGGCTTTGTACTTTGTACCTCGTATCAAAGTACGGGGCATGCTTTACACTTTGTACTTTTCCTTGCATCTCCCATACTTTTTCCAAAAAACGGCGCACTCCCATTATCCCTTTGGGATCCCAAGGTTTCATCTCCTCCAGAGGGCCCATGAACATCTCATAAAGGCGCAGGGTATCGGCGCCCAGTTCCGCTATAATCTGATCGGGATTGATTACATTACCTTTGCTTTTGGACATCTTGTTGTGGTCAGGCCCTAAAACAATTCCCTGGTTGCGCAACTTCAAGAAAGGCTCCGGAAAGTCCACATAGCCGGTATCTCGCAAAAATTTGGTAAAAAACCTTGAATAAAGCAGATGCAAAACGGCGTGCTCCACACCGCCAACGTAAAGATCTACCGGCATAAACCGCCGAATTTTGTCCTGGCCGGCGAATTCCTTATCGTTCTTCGGGTCCAGATAACGATAATAGTACCAACTGGAGCAAACGAAGGTATCCATAGTGTCAACCTCTCTCCTGGCTTCCCCACCACATTTGGGGCATTTGGTTTGATAAAAACTCTTTAGGTTTTTCAAGGGAGATTCTCCGGTTGGCACGAAATCTACCTCCCTAGGTAATTCCACCGGCAAATCTTTCTCCGGCACCGGCACCGTGCCGCATTTCGCGCAATAAATTATCGGGATTGGAGCCCCCCAATAACGCTGGCGGGAAACTAACCAATCCCGGAGACGGTAGTTGACTATCCCCCGGCCAATATTTCTCTCCCTTGCCCATTTGCAAATTCGCTCCCACCCCTTTTCCACGCTAACTCCATTTATTAAAGGAGAGTTAAAGACACGGCCGCTTTTCTCCGCATAGCAAACGGCTGCCCGCAGAGCCGTGACTGGAATCGTCCAAAAAATATAATCGGCGTAAAAATCTTTCTCCCCAATGACCTTTTTTACGAGATTTAAACGAGGATCAAAGCTGTTTCTTCCGGAGAGAAGTTTAACCGCATTTTTAAGGCAATGCTGCAGTTTTTTCTTTTCTTCTTCGGAATTATCCCTTACGACCTCTTTGGCAAAAACAAACTGTAAATATTTCCCGCCGGCTATCTCACTCCAAAAGTTTGCTTTAAGTTCCGGCTGAATAATTTTAATGTATTCCCCCACCTCATTTGCACCGTTCATTTCCACCGCTATCCCATAAGGCAATTTGGATTTTTGAGTTTTTACGGGAGACACTCGGTACCCTTTACCAATAATGTTTAGTGCTTGAAGCGGATATCTATCCTTCAACGTTTCCAAAACCTTGCGGCTGTTTCTCAAAAAAGAAAGATTTAAGAAAGCCCAATATTTTTTCTCCTGGTAAATCACCCTTTCCACCGGTAAGTTATGCCGCATAGCAAATTCAAAATCGCGCTCGTCGTGAGCGGGTACTGCCATAATCGCGCCGCTGCCGTAGTCGCCCATTACATAATCGCCCACCCAGACGGGGATTGGCCGGCCGCTTACCGGGTTAACCGCTATAAGCCCCCGTAAAGGAATTCCGGTTTTCTCCCGGTTGAGTTGGGTGCGTTGCATTTCGTTTTTTCTCAAAGCGCCTAACCGATAAGCCTTTATTTTGTTTTTATTGGCGGCTAATTTGTACAATTGTTTCAAGGATTCTCCGTCCGGCGCCAGTACCATAAAAGTCGCGCCAAAAATGGTGTCGGGCCGGGTAGTAAAAACTTTTACCCGAGCCGCTGTGGGGATATTTTGCAGTTTCGCCGCAATTTCAAGATTATTTTTTTCCGAATCGGAAAAAAATTTCTCTTCCTTGGAGGTTACTTTCTTAAGTTCAAATATTAGTTCCATTCCTCTGCTGCGGCCAATCCAGTTTCTCTGAATTTCCTTGATGCTCTCCGGCCAGTCAACTTTCACAAGGTCCGCAAGTAACTGGTCGGCGTACTTAGTGATTTTAAAAAACCATTGATCCAGCTTTTTTTGGATAACCAGTGACTCGCATCTTTCACAACGCCCCGCCACTACCTGCTCGTTAGCAAGAGTAGTCCGGCAGCTGGGACACCAGTTGGCCCGGGCCTTCTGCCGATAAGCCAACCCCTGTTTGTAAAGCAACAAAAAAAACCACTGGGTAAAACGATAGTATTCGGGAGAGGAGCTGTCAATTTCCCGGCTCCAGTCATAGCTCAAACCAAGCGCGTTAAGCTGCCGGGTATAATTCTTGATGCTTTTTTCGGTTGATTCGGCCGGATGAGTTTTGATTTTTATGGCATAATTTTCCGCCGGCAGCCCAAAGGCGTCCCAGCCAATGGGATAAAGCACGTTAAACCCCTGCATCCTTTTCATACGGGCGTAAATATCAGTGGCCGTGTAAGATTCCGCGTGGCCCACGTGCAAGCCCTCGCCGGAGGGGTAGGGGAACATTGAAAGGCAGTAGAATTTGCGCTTTCGGCTTCCGTCCTCGGCAGCATAAAGCTTAGGGTTTTTCTCCCAAAATTTTTGCCATTTCGGCTCAATTTTCGCCGGATTATATTTTTTCATTGGCAAGCAATTGGTTTAAAAAAGTAGATTTTAAGTAATAACTACCACTTATATTGCGATTTGTAAATTTTTATTGTCATCCTCAGCCCCCGATCTAGTCGGGGGACTGGAAGATCCAGGAAGATTCGAATGTTTTTACAGAAGAAATAGTCCCGTTTAAAAAACGGATTAAGATGGTTGCGAAACTTAAACTAAAAACGACAACAGACTAGCTTATTTTTCCGGCAGCAGCGGCTCTTGACTGCCTTCTCGCAAGGTGCCACGCTTAATGAATCCACAATCATCGCAATAGATAAACTCCGGAGAGAAAGCCACCTGGGCATTTTCCGTCAAGCGGAAACTTTTTTCCACCAAAGCCGCGATACCTTTGGCAGGCGGACGAGATTCACCCAGCCAAATGTGGGTAAGCGCGCCCGCTTCAATCAACGGATGGAATAATCCCTCCCGACGAATGCGTTCCAATGGATCAAATTCCGCGCCCACATTGATTTGGGTTGAATTGGTGTAATAAACTTCGCCCTTTGTTAAATTTCCTTTAGCAACGCTTCGGGCTGCCCGGCTATACCAGCGGAGATCCAGTTTGGCAAAACGGTAGGCGGTAGTCTCGGCCGGCGTCTGCTCCAAAACTAGGCGGATGCCGTAACGCGCCGAAAGTTTTTCACAAAGAAGCTTGAGGTAAGCAATCACCTTGAGTCCAAATTTAACGGCTTGTCTTCCTTCATGCAACTCTTCCCCTAAGTGGTATTGCACCATCTCATTAAGCCCCACAATGCCAATAAGATGGGTCACGCGATGCAAGCGCAAGTAGGGATGTTCGTCGTCCGGTTTTTTGATTGCCAGAAGCCCAAGTGGACCGTCGGATCCCTTCTTAAGCAGATGTTCAAGAAAAACCCTTTTCTGGCGGTGGGCCTTCACGGCTGTCTCCATCATGTTTTTTAAGTAACTAAACAAAACCTCATCGTTGCCGCCCGCTCGATAAGCAATGCGCGGCAAATTAAGAGAAATATTCTGCAAGGCGGAATAACGCATGCGCCATGGCTTTTTAGCGTCTTCAATATCGCTTTTTTCCAGTTTAAAAGACAACCGACAGCATTCGGAAATCTTAGCTTCGTTTCTCCGATCAAAAACAAAATAAGTGTTGCCTTTCTCCGCCGCTACCCGGGAAAGCATTTCCAAGCATTCTTCGTGCCCGGGGGCCTGGAAAAACTTTTCCGTAATGTGCACTAAGGGCTTGGGGAAGAAAAAGGGGCGTCCTGAACCGTCGCCTTCCAGATAAACTTCAAAAAGCCCTCTGAAGAAAGCTTGAGATTCTTTCAAATATTCCTTATAAGTTTTGCCGGTATATTTCCCGCCCGGCCCAATGGCGGGAACATCTTCAAAGTGGCTGGGAATTTCCCAGTAAAGATTGATGTCGGAAAAAATTGCCTGCCCTCCCCGCGCCACCGCCTGTTGGGAAAATTCATAAATCAAGACTTGGGCCAGCTGTTTTATGGATTTTTCATCCCGTCCCTCAAGATAAGGAGCTAGAAAAATATTCACCGCGTCCCAGCCAATCGCGCCGGAAAAATGGCATTGGAGCGCCGCGGAGAGTTTAATAAGATGGGCGATCAACACTTCTGGATGTTTAGCCGGCTTAGCTTGGGAAAGGGAAGAGGTAAGATCCAATCCGTATTTTTTGACATATTCCAATGACTGGCCGGAGCAGTATGGCCGATCAATCATTCCCAGATCGTGCAAGTGAATGTCCCCGCGAGCGTGAGCATCGCTTACGTCCGGCGAAAAAACCCGCAGCAGCGCATATTCTTTCTTTATGCCTTCGGCTAAAGTCAAGTTGGTGGCTTCGGGACCGTGGGGCACATTAGCATTATCTTTGTTGGTTTCATTTTCAATAATCTGCTGGACGTCATAAATTGGAAAACCCAAACGGCTGTAACGTTTATGAGCTTCTTCCAACCCCCGATCCAAAAGCTGGCCCAAGACCAGTTCCCGAATAAGGCGGGCGGTGATAAATTTTATCTTGCCTTCAAAGATTTGGCTCTCTACTTCTTGAGCGATTTCCGCGGCGATCCGCTGACTAATGCCAGTCTCTTTCGCAATGCTGTCGGTGATTCGGGAAATATCCCACTTCTCCAACTCGTCCTCGCTGGTTCGGACAAATAGCGCTTTGTCAGTCACATCAGAACTAAGATCCAAGTTAAGAGCAGATTGTTTAGTTTTGGTATCAGTTTTAGTTTCGTCGGGCATTAAAATAAAATTTGGTACAAAAAACTCTGCTGTCCAATGACGGGGCAGAGCAATTACAACCTAAGGGCAAAAACCATTTTACCCAAGGTTAGCCGTCTTATGCGATACGCGATAAAGAAAGGGTTTTTCGGCTTTGATGGATTTTAAATTAACTTTTCCTTCTTTTTTAAAATAACACCGTTTTAGAAAATTCCCAAATCCCTGTCGGGAAATAATTAAGACTTGGGGTTTAAGGATTTTATTTGATATTGGGATTTTGAGCTTGGATATTATCCAGATACCCTTGGAGAATTATTCTTGCCGCTTCAGCATCTTCCAGATTTTCCTTCGGAAGATTTCTTTTGGCTTCTCCTGTAGAAAATCTTTCGTCATAGGTGACGATTGGAGTTGGGATAATCTCTTCTAGTTTCCCCACAAAATTCTCTACTTCGCTCCCCAGTTTTGATTCGGCACCGTCCATATTAAGCGGTTTTCCAACCACAACGAAGTTGATGGCGTGCTCTTCAACAATTTGACTGAGCTTAAAGAAAAGATCTTTATCGTTGGGTATAACTAAAAACTTTAACGCCAAAGCGCCTCTCGGAGCCAGCGCCAGACCAATCTTTTTCGTTCCAAAGTCAATGCCGAGATAATTTTCTTTTTGATTTTTTTCCCTTTGCTTTTGTGTTTCAAGTTTCATGTTTCAAGTTTCATGTTTTTCGCCAAAGGCGAACTCGCCTATGGAGAGTGTCTCTGGCAGGCAAGTCTCAAGTCTTACCCTGGAATTTTAAGGCTAAAAATTCTTGACAAAACATAAAGTGGTGCTTTAATGACACGTTCTACAAAAAATGGCCGAAAACAACCACGCCCCCGCATTTTGGCTAAAAGAATCTGTAGACAATGGGGTGATATCTCTTGGAAAAACATCGTCTCGGGAGAGTGCCTAGAACAAGGATGTTTTGGTGACGCTGGAACATTCCTCGGGAACCCTTCCCTCCCATCCTTAGAGGTGGGATGATTGTCTACAGTTTCTTATGCCCAAAAATACGAGGGCGTTTTCTACCTTATTACACAAATTTAATTTCCGCAAAAAGCTGGAAAGGTATCTGGATGCGGCTATAGCGGTTTCACATCATCAATAAAGCCAATCGGGCTAACCGCTGGCAATTCTCTTGATTAGCTTTGATAATCCCGAAAAAAAAGTAATCCAAAAAGCTTTAAAATAAGCAATAAAAAAGTTATCTCCTTTTTTGTACCAAAACCTTCCTAATCCCTTCCACCAAAAATAAAGTCTTTTTATCTCCTTTAGCGAATAAGCGCTTTGACCATGTAAATGAACCGCATGGACTGAAGATAAAAAATAGGTCTTTCCTCCCATTTGGCTCAACCTGTAGCTTATGTCAACATCATTAAAATACAGAAAGAAATGCGGGTGAGCGTCAAATCCACCCAGTTTTTTCAAAATATTTCCCCGCCATAATAGACAACTGGCCATCGGCTGATCCACTTCCTGGCTTTTTCGGGGGGAATAATAATTCCGGTATACTTTACCTCTGGTCACAAAGTCAGTTAACAAAAACCAAAATCCTTTAGGAAAAGTCCGGCAGGTTGATTGGATTGAACCGTTGCCATAGCGCAGTTGAGGTGAGACGCAAGAATAATCGGAATTATTTTCTAGAAAGTCAGCTAGCTTCTTAATTACTCCCGGCTTGATAAATACATCCTGATTAAGCATCAGGATGTATTTCCCTTTGGCCTTCTTCAGCAGAAAATTGTTGCCGGCGGCAAATCCCAAGTTCTTTCCGCCGTCTCCGAAAAATTTCACTCGCGGAAAGCGGGCTCTTATTTCTTCCCAACGCTTGGGATCAAACCCGTTATTCAAAGCTAGAATTTCCCAGTCTTTTTCCAACCTTCCGTTGCAATCCGGGTATAAAGAACTCAGGCATTTTTCAAATATTTTTTCACCGTAGTAAACGGGAATGATTATTGAGAGTTGCATAAATTGAGAGTTGTATAATTAGTTGTAATGGTTACGAAACTCCTCATTTTAATTTTTTTGTGGAGCGCCCGCCTGCGCCGATCTGCCTGCCGGCAGGCAGGGGCTTCGGCGGGCAGGTCGCCTGCGAGGCATTAACTGCAATGCGAGCTGGATACAAAAAAATTAAAAAAGTTGAGTTTTGTAACCACCCGGTTGTGTTACTCAGCTGCAATCACGGTAGGGAGAAGGGATCTTTTTCCCCCTCCTTCAAGAAAAGCGGCGTAAGGGCCTTTTGTCTTTTTTGGCTTCTTTCTTGGATGTACTGATTTATCCCGCCGTCTCCGTCAATCGTTATTTGGTTGTTCTGAGGTTTAACTTCTTGGGGAGCAGAATAAGACCCCACCTCTAAAAACCGAATAATAAAATAAAATACCCCCCAGAAAGCCAAAAGAAACAGAGCAATCGCAATCAGCAAGGCAATTTTAGAAATATAATCATCCACGCGCTTCTTAAACAAAACCATACTATGAAATTAGTAATTTAGGGACTGCTCCGGCCGTTAGTAATTAAAATCTCCGCTTTTAAATCGCCCGGCGCCGCCGCTTCCTGATTTTGGAAAAATCCTTCCGCGATAATTTCCTGGGCTTGGGAGATTTTAATTCCTTCTACTGAAACCAGCCGATAGGAATTTTCTAAATATGTGATAAATTGAAGGACATTCAAATATTTTCCTTCAACGTTTAGTTGGAGCCATACTTCCTTGTCCTGCTCTTCATTTTTGCCTGCACTTTTGTTTTTACCGGAGCCGGTCTGGCCAATACCGGAGAGAATTTTATTTGATCCCGGTTCGGTACCCACATTGGTTTTGAGGTAAACGCCAGCGGCCGCGGCCGCTTTTTCTAGCTCCTCAATCAAGCCCAAGGTATCTTCCCGGCCTACCAGCATCTTTTTAAGCTCGCTGCCCAATTGCTTGTTTTTTTGGTAATTTTCTTTTGCTTCCGCGTAAGATTGGACGTCGGCCAGTTTTATCTCATAATCCTTTTTGAGCGTTTCCAGCTCCCCTTCCGCCTGCTCCACCTTCCAAAATAATATCCAGCTTCCCAATCCTCCCGCGGTGAGAAAGATTACCATCCAAACTAGCGGCCAGCGCAATATCTTTATTATGTTTTTGTTTTCCACAGATATTCATGAAACATAAAACTTGAAACTTGAAACTTAATAAACGTCATCTTCACACCGAGTTGGGAGGGTTCATTCCTCCGTTTCATGTTTTATGTTTTATGTTTTTGAGCCAAGAGCGGGAATTGAACCCGCGACCCCATCCTTACCATGGATGTGCTCTACCATCTGAGCTATCTTGGCATTATACTACTAATAATATTAATTGAATATAGCATATTTTCAAATGCCACAACCACAACTGAATAGCTTAAAACTTTTTTAGACAAAAAGAAAGACCCGAAGGTAAAAAATTTGACAAATGGGTTATCTGTTGTATCCTACTATTAGAAAGTCTCCTGCGCCTGCTTCGGCAGTGTGCAGGATTTTTTTTGGCCAAATTTTGACCAAAATTTTCTGTTGCTCTAGCATGAACTAAATATGAAAACCAAGAAAGAAACTGTACAAATATTTATTGATGGAGGAAATTTTTACCATCTGGCTCTCAAAAAAATAGGAGGGAAAGATATTAATTTTTCCTTTGATGAATTTGCCAAATTTCTAGCCAACGGCAGAAATATATCCCAACATGGTAAAAGATATTATACCGGAACGGTAAGGGAAGAAGTCGGTAACTTAAGAAGTAAAGAGGCAATGTCAAGACAAACAAAATTTTTAACTGTTCTCAAAAAAGGCGGATGGGAGATAAAAACTAGCAAACTGAGAAGCCGCATAGAAAGAATAACTATCGATAACAGGGTTGCCGGCTATAAAAATCTGCACAAAAAAGGAGTAAAGTTCATCGAATACAAAACGACGAGGGAAAAAGGCATAGACGTAAAACTAGCGACGGATTTAATCGCCGGCGCGGTTGATAGAAAATACGATACTGCTATCGTGGTGAGTTCCGATAGCGATTTAGTACCCGCAATAGATTGGGTAAGGAAGAGGACGGCCAGAAAAATTGAATACGTGGGATTTTCGCTGATTGATAAAAAAGACAGAAAGTCCAGCACCAAGCCGCTTCAAACAATGATAACCTATACTGACATTCAAAGAATACTGGTTGAATCCGATTTAAGGAAGTTTGTTAGATAAATACTTTTCTAAAAATCTCATTAATACTGTCTGTGTCGGAGTTGTGGGCTTACCCCGCATCCTTTGTGGTGCGGAGCGGTTGTCAAGGTGGAGACTTGCCCTGTCGAATTTGTCCCGTCGCATAACTGGGATAATGGGGTTCCGGTTCTACCTTTACAACAAGGCGGTGATTTGCTACCGGGTAGCTTAAAACTTTTTTAGACAAAAAGAAAGACCCGGTGGAAGTTTTGTTGTTTCCAGTCCGGGTCTTATTGCTATGATTCGGTCTCGGCTTGTCCATTGGGCTGTTTAAGCAATCAGCTCCGATTATGCCTCAACATTATTCTATCCAAGAAAAGATTTATCGAGTAGCCGAGCCAGATTGCTCAATTATTTTTTCAAGCCCTTTTTTAATTCGGGTAAATCTTCCGTCGCCGTTTTCCAAACCGCTTCGAGGTCGATATTGAAATATTCGTGAATAAGCTTGTTTCTCATGTCCGCGATGTCTCTCCATGGAATATCAGGTAGAGAATCAATAAATTCTGGAGATAAGTTCTTAGAAGCTTCTCCGATTACTTCCAATTCCCGAATAACTCCACTTTGAGCTAAGAAATTTTCCGAAAATTTATCAAAATCAAGATCTTTGATAAAGTCTTCGATTTTCGCAATTGAGTCTAAAATGTGATTTACATAAACGCTATCGTCTTTTTTCATAAAATACTTTTAGGTCGTCAAGGACATATTTTCTTAAATGCCGATTTAAAGATGGCTCGGTTACTAAATCGACTTTTTTGCCTAAAATATGCGAAATTTCTCTTTCCAATCGGATAATTTCCAAAAGGCTTCTGGCTTTCTCAAACCTGACCAATAAATCAACGTCGCTTTCTTCTGAAGCCTCGTTACGGGCATAGGATCCGAACACTCCGGCGCGGGAAACATAATTTCGTTCGAGCAGAGGAGTAATTTTTTGCAGATTTACACTAGCCATAAAATCTATTTAAAAGATAACTTCACTCTATTATTATCACACTAATAATCCCTACGCTAGAGTTTGGTCGGGGTACTGGGATTCGAACCCAGAATCTCCTGCTCCCAAAGCAGGCGCCTTAGCCAGTTAGGCCATACCCCGTTTAAAGGTAACCTATAACAAAATTAAGTTGTTGGAAAGGATTTGACATAAATTATGATGTACATTATTATGCACATATATTAAATCAGGTAAAATGTTCCCTCTGAAAAACATTATCACGATAACAGAGGCTCGAAAAAGATTATTCGAGATTTCCGATGAATTACAAAGAAAACCAGGCATGGTCTATATTATTACCGTTAAAGGCAAACCCCGTACGGTTTTAATGTCGGCGAAAAACTTTGAAAAAATGCGAAAAAAGTTAAACAAAAAGAGAAAATGATTATTCGCAAGAAAACTGGGAAAAAATATTTTGAGGAAGTTTTGACAAAGATAAATTTGAAAAATGATTTATACTGACCGCATTTACGGGAAAATTAAAATTACCGAACCGATTATACTAGAACTAATAAATTGTCCTTCTATCCAGCGGCTTAAAGGAATTGACCAGGCCGGCTACTCCAAACCCTGGTTTTCTGGGATCCCCCGAACTCGTTTTGAACACTCAATGGGCGTTTTTATTTTGCTTAAAAAATATAATGCTTGCCTCGAAGAGCAAATTGCCGGCTTGATTCACGATGCTTCCCATTTAACTTTTTCTCACGCTAAGGATATGCTATAATATTAATGACAATTAACCAAAAAATTATGACAACTAGAGGACAAATTTATAAGTGCGAAATTTGCGGGAATATCGTGGAAGTTTTACATGAGGGGCAAGGAGAATTGGTCTGCTGCGGACAGCCAATGCTCCTCCAACTAGAGAAAACCGAAGAAGTGGGACTCACAGAAAAACATCTGCCGGTGATAGAAAAAACTGAAAAAGGAATTTTGGTAAAGATCGGCAGCGTGCCTCATCCGATGGAAGAAGCCCACTCTATTGAATGGATTAAGGTTGAGAGAAAGGATGGCCGGATTTGCCGAAAACACCTAAGTCCCAAGGATAAACCTGAGATGGAATTCAACGTTTCGCCGGAAGAAGTAGTCGCGGTGTATGAATACTGTAATTTACATAGATTGTGGGTAACAAGAGTTTAGAAATTTTTGAAAGTGTAAAAGTTCAGAAAGCAAAAATACAAAGACAAAATCTATAATCTGATAAACTTTGAAATTTTTAACTACACAATCATGAAATTAAAAGGATCCCAAACCGAAAAAAATCTCTTAACCGCCTTCGCGGGAGAAAGCCAAGCGCGCAACCGCTACACCTACTACGCTTCAGCGGCAAAAAAGGAAGGCTTCGAACAGATTTCTGCTATTTTTACGGAAACCGCCGACAACGAAAAAGAGCACGCCAAAAGACTGTTTAAATTTCTGGAGGGCGGGGAAGTAGAGATTAGCGCCGGCTTTCCCGCCGGCGTGATCGGCGCTACCGCAGAAAACTTGAAAGCAGCAGCCGGCGGAGAAAACCACGAATGGACCAATATGTATCCCCAGTTTGCCAAAATAGCCGAAGAGGAAGGATTTACTGAAATCGCAGAGGTGTTCAAAAGCATCGCCGTAGCTGAGAAACAGCACGAAAAAAGATATCTTGGCTTCCTGAAAAATATTGAAGAAGGAAAAGTATTCAAAAAAGACCAACCTATCAAATGGCGTTGTCGTAATTGCGGTTTTATTCACGAAGGAGCAGAGGCACCGGAAAAATGCCCGGCTTGCGACCATCCGCAAGCACACTTTGAAATGCTGGGAGAAAACTGGTAATTTTCGGCTACTGGCAACAAGCAAAAAGTTTTAACGAATTATTCCTACGCTCATAAAAAAATGCTACATTTGTCTTAAAGCTTATGGCTTATAACTTACAGCGGAAAAAGAAAGGGGGTGGTATTTATGGAGGAAACTAAAGAAGAAAAAGACAAAAAAGACGTTATTAGTTGGATAGCGTTGGTTCTTCTGGTGATCGGTGGACTAAACTGGGGCTTAGTGGGACTTATTAAACTTGATTTGGTAAAAGCTATCTTCGGCGAAATGACCACATTGTCAAGGATAATTTATCTTTTGGTTGGAATCTCCGCCGTTTATATGGTGCTTATGCCTCCAAAGATGGATAAAAAATAATGCTGGCCGTTAAAAGTTGGGCTAGCAATTAAAAAAGCAATTAGCTTGTTTGTCTTTTTTGTTCGGAAGAGTAAACGCGTAGGCCCTAAGGAATTTACTCCGCTTGATGCAAAAAATCTCAGAAAAATAATTTTGTAATAATTTCATCTCTCGGCAAAATACGCTTTCAGCAATAATCCGGTGAAAAAACATACCGTCTTACAAGGCAATAAAATTACTTATTTACTGAAAAGAAGCCGCCTGAGCAAAAGAATAACGCTCTCCATTCGTCCCGGCGGAGAAGTCTTTGTTACTTTGCCTTACTTTGCCGCCCTTAGAACCGCGGAAAACTTCCTGCGGGAAAAAAGCGGCTGGGTCCTAAGAAACATCGCAAAAATGCGCTCCATTGGCCATAATCAAGGTTTGGGAAAGAATAAAAAAGAATACCAAAAATTTAAAAAATCGGCTGCGACTCTCATTAAAAGAAGAGTGGAAGAAATCAACCAATATTATCAATTTCCTTACCAAAAAATTTCTATCCGCAATCAAAGCTCCCGCTGGGGAAGCTGCTCCCGGAAAAGAAATTTAAATTTCAATTATAAAATCGCGCTTCTGCCACGCAAATATATGGACTACATAATCATTCACGAGCTCTGCCACCTCAAGGAAATGAACCACTCACGGCGATTTTGGGAACTGGTTGCACGTCAGGCCCCTCAATATAAGCAGTTAAGAAAAGAAATACGTAAAAAAATCACATAAAACTATTCTAATATTCTCCCTCCATGGGCGGGCAAGTAAGAATTTGAGAATACTCACCGCAAAAATTTCCGGTTTTTATACCGATAACCTTGACAAATTAAATTAATGTAGCAATATAATCTGTTTTGTCTTCAAAGACGCCAAAAAAGGAGGTGGGCGATGATAAATTCCTCTTTAACCCAAAAGGGGAGATGGAGAAAACCGTCCGTTGGGAAATATTTTCCCGAAGACGCAAAATGTGATGATATTT